>CAJUHQ010000001.1:0-41943 GCA_910586095.1 uncultured Lachnospiraceae bacterium
CAGGAGATCAGAATTCTGCAATTGCAGCAGGAATTCCCTTTATATTTGCAGCGTATGGTTTTGGGGAGGCAAAGTCTCCAGACTATGTATTAGGTGCATTTGAACAGCTTCCAGAGTTAATGGAAAAGGTATGGTTTGAGTGATGTTGACCATATAGTTGCAATATAGATTAATAAAAAAATAGGGTTATAAAGCGCAGTTTTCACAAAATGAATACTGCGCTTTTGTGCACAATCATTTATCGGAAAATTGCTTATGACCAAAGAGATGAAAAGGCGAATAATAGTTTGGCAATATTGTAAAATTTTGGAGTAAAAAGACCGATATATAAAGTACTATATAGAAATAGTTGAAAAGGTAGAGACTTTTCAACAGATCGAGAATATAGGTTACAGGTGACATGGAGGATTCATAAATCTCAAAAGGATGTGAGAAAAGATGAAGATAGGAGAAGCGCAGAAACAATACAGAGCACAGAGAGCAGCATTAGTACAGTACAAAAGAAAACTTCAAAAGCAGAAGGAAAGCATGGAGAAAAAAATTAATGCAACAGTGGATGGTAAAGAGGTCTACGCCAACGAGGCCGCCATTTTGGAGCTTTCCATCAAGGATGCAAACGAAAAGTTTGATAAGAATCAAGAAGTGTTAGATGCTCTTACAGAGCAGTATGTAGCTGTGTGGAATATGGAAGTTGCAAGGCAACAAAGAGATGTTGCTAGCGAACATGCCGCAGATCTCGCCAAAATTATAGAAGTGGCAAGGCGAATTGGAAAAGGAGCACATGTACCTGCTCAGGATGAGAAAAAACTGATGGATTATAGTATGGAGATGTACATATCCGCTAAGAATCTGGCAATGCTTAACGAGCAAAAGAAAAAAGAGAAATATGATTCTCTTTGGGAAGAAGAAAAGGAAGAAAAAGAATACGATCCACAAGGTGAGGCGGAAAACGCTGAAGTTTGTGTAGATCTTCCAGAGATTGATCTAGAAGGAATATGTTGAATTTTCACAGATAAATATCATTGTGACTATGAATAAAGCGCCACGATACAAACGTTTGTTTGCGTCGTGGCGCTAACAATATAAAAGAGTAAATAGTGCTGTATTGTTGCATCAAAGTGTAGAGATATGAATAGTAAACACACATCATGCAATTTCTGAAATGCCATCTATCATTTCAGGTCGTATGACAAAGTAAAAGGGGCCATTGCAAAATTTGGCAATCCCACAATATATGGTTAAGATGTCTTAGATATCCATATCGTATATTGTGTAGATGTTATTTTGCAACAGTCCCTTTGTATAGTTTTGTGCAAAGAATAAATGATTATACTAACGTATTTTAATCTTCATCTACTTTTTCTAAAGTAAAAATAAATTCTGTGCCAACACCTTCTGTACTAATAACATTGATATTTTCATTGTGTGACTGGATAATTTCTTTGGTAATCGAAAGACCAAGACCAGTTCCACGCTTGTCTTTTCCGCGTGACAAGTCTGTCTTATAGAAGCGGTCCCAGATTAATCTGATACTATCTTTTGGAATTCCAATTCCATTATCCTTTACAGATACCAAAATTTTGTTTGAACGTTCGATAGTCTCAATTTTGATGGAAGAGTTTTTATGACTAAATTTAATGGCGTTGTCAACTAGATTGTATAGTACCTGCTGGATTTTAACCATATCGGCGTTGACATACATTTTAGAACCTGTCAGAACAAGGTCAATCGAAATCAAGCGTTGGCGGCAAGTACCTTCAAATGATGCTGCTGTATTTTTGATGATTGGATTGATGTCAAAAATACTACGGTCAAGAATCATACCTTTTGTATTGAGGTTGTTTAGGGTGAGTAGGGAGTTGGTCAGTTTGGTCAGTCGATCTGTTTCGTTTAAGACCACCCCAATATATTTTTCGTGTTGATCGGGGGGGATGGTTCCATCGAGCATCGCTTCAAGATAACCGCGCATAGATGTCAAAGGAGAGCGAAAATCATGGGAAATATTTGCAACAAGACGTTTTTGATTGTCCTCTGATTTTGCAACTTCGCTTGCCATATAGGCTAAGGACGCAGCCAGATATCCGATTTCATCTTCGCTGTCCACTTGAAATTCATATCGAAAGTTCCCAATAGCGTACTGTTCCGTAGCATGTGTAATTTTTCGCAAAGGTAGATACACCATCTCTGTAAAAAAAAGTAAAATAATCAACGATAGAAGAAATAAAATTACTAGTGTAATGTAAGAAATATTTAATAGAGAATTGCAAGAGCGTTGCAATGCCTCCATAGAAGCATGTATAACTACATAACCTTTTACTTTGTATTGTGAGGAGATTGGAGCAAATGCTGAAATCATTTCTTCATCGAACATTCCAAAAAAATTCCCCACTGTATAGAAGGAACTGCCTGTGATTGTAGGACTAAAATTAGGAATGGTGACGCTGTTTTCGATATTCAGTGGAGAGCTAGAATCAAGTACAATCAAACCAGAAGGATTGACGATCCAGACAGAAGCATCTAAAAAGGTGCCAATAGCTTCGATTTGACGCCAGACAGATTCTAGGCTAATCTCACTATTGTATAAGTCGGCGGCATAAGAGTCCGCAATAAGCAGCGCCTCGCGATAGAGCGCATCTGCCTTCTCACGCCGCATATGTTCTAAAGTCATACTAGAGGTAAATGTGGCGACAATGATAAAGCCAAAAAATGCAAAAATAAAGTATGCTAGCACAAATTTTAGGTAGAGAGTTCGTTTCATGATTTGACCTCAAACTTATATCCAATCCCCCAGATGGTCACAATGCACCAAGCTTCATGCTTCTTGATTTTTTCGCGAAGACGTTTGATATGCACATCTACAGTGCGCGTGTCTCCGACATATTCATAGCCCCAGATTTGATCGAGTAGTTGTTCACGCGTAAAAACACGGTTGGGAGAAGAAGCTAAAAAGTACAAAAGTTCTAACTCTTTTGGAGGCATTTCTACAGTTTTACCATTATATATGACGGAGTAGTTAGTAAGATTGATCGTGAGATCGGGGTAGGACACTTGTTTGAAGTTCGAGACGGGAGCGGCAGGAATAACCGTTTTGTAACGGCGTAGAACTGCCTTTACGCGTGCCACTAATTCTTTGGTGTCAAAAGGCTTTTCTAGATAGTCGTCGGCACCGAGTTCTAGCCCGAGAACTTTGTCAAATACTTCCCCCTTTGCGGAGAGCATAATAATAGGAGTCTGTGATTTTTGACGAATCTCACGACAGACCTGATATCCGTCAATCCCTGGAAGCATCAAATCTAATAGAAGCAAATCAGGGGAAAACACTGCAACTTCTTGCAGTGCAGATTCTCCATCATAGACAATTTTGGTTTCAAAACATTCTTTCGTCAAATACAATGAAATGAGTTCTGCAATATTCTCATCATCATCAACAATTAATATTTTTTGTTTGTTTGCCATATTTATAACCATGCCTTTCTCTTGACCTGCGATATTACATCGTGGCCAATGCTGTGAGCAGTAGAAGTTTTTTCTTGTTTCTTTACTGTAAAAGTCTCGATCTTCAATCAGGACTGCGCACTTGCTGCGCTGTCCATACGCGCCATGCAGCTTGCCGCATGGGCGTTTAGAAGTGTTCTATTTAAATTCTGCGATTGTCACGCCAGCATCCCCCTCGCCGTACTCACCCAAGTGAAAAGATTTTACATAGGAGATACGCTTTAAGTATTGATGGACAGCTTGTCGCAAAGCGCCTGTGCCCTTTCCGTGTACGATTCGCACGCTAGGGGCATGGGATAAGTAGGCGTCATCGAGATATTTGTCAAGCTCTGCAAGTGCTTCGTCCACCGTTTTTCCTAACAGATTGATTTCTGTCGAAAGAGTGGCTGTCTTAGACATGCCAATATGTCCGCCACCAGATGTTTTAGAACTTCCAGCATGTTTCATTGTGTTTTTGTAGGAGGTTCCCAAAAGAGCGGTTTCATTGATGAGGACAAGGTCTTTAATATTGACTTTTGAACGGATAATGCCACATTGTACAAAGAGATCTCCCTTAGCATCAGGGCGTGAGGAGATTGTACCTTTTAACCCCATAGAAACGACCTTCACTAGATCACCAGGTTTGATCTGGGTAGGCTTTAGAATCTTATGAGTTGGCAGTTGTTCTGTAGAGGAAAGCTTTGTGTTTTTCTCTTGGATTTTATTGCGCACCTTGGTGCGTGCCTTCTCCAAATCCTTGATAGATGAAGTACGAGTATCTACTTTTTGGAAATTTCTAATCGTTTCGTCGGCAACGTCTTTAGCTTCCTGTAAAATGCGGCGCGCTTCTTCGTTTGCGGTTCGCAAAATTTTATCTTTTTGTGCGTCGAGACGTTCTTGTTTTTGCTCTAACTTTTGTTTTAAAGAGGCGATCTCCGCCTTGTAGGATTGAATTTCATTTCGCTCATTCTCAATGGTACGTCGGCTCGCGTCTAAGTCCGCCAATAAATCTTCAAAACTTTCGTCCTCTTCACTAATATGTTCTTTTGCCGATTCAATAATTTCATCAGGTAGTCCCAGTTTAGAGGAGATGGCAAAGGCATTACTTTTGCCAGGGATGCCAATTAATAGTCTGTAGGTGGGACGAAGTGTCTCTACATCAAATTCGCAACAAGCATTTTCTACATAGGAAGTTGTTAATGCAAAGACTTTTAATTCGCTGTAGTGTGTGGTTGCCATTGTGTGAATCTTGCGTTGATGCAAATGTTTTAGAATTGCAATTGCTAGCGCAGCCCCCTCAGTGGGATCGGTGCCAGCACCAAGCTCATCAAAGATGCATAGAGAATTTTCGTCGGCATTTTTTAATATAGAAATTGTATTGTTCATGTGGGCAGAGAATGTAGAAAGATTCTGTTCAATACTTTGTTCATCTCCAATATCGGCATAAACTTCTGTAAATACACCGAGTTCCGAGCGATCTAGAGCAGGGATGTGAAGACCTGCCTGGCCCATTAAGGTAAAAAGTCCAACTGTTTTTAAGGAGACAGTTTTGCCACCAGTATTAGGAC
Organism: uncultured Lachnospiraceae bacterium; assembly: GCA_910586095.1. Classification (GTDB taxonomy): domain Bacteria; phylum Bacillota; class Clostridia; order Lachnospirales; family Lachnospiraceae; genus COE1. Next base: position 5,043 of record CAJUHQ010000001.1, read on the forward strand.
CTGTGATAATCAAAAGATCAAATTCTTTCCCCAATTTAATATCAATAGGGACCACACTTTTTTTATCCAATAACGGGTGTCTTCCTTTGCGAATATGGATAAAATGATCGGCATTAAATAACGGCCTTGATGCATTCATGTCAATCGCAAGAGCAGCTTTGGCGAAAATAAAGTCTAAAAAAGTTAAAATACGACAATTTTCTGCAAGTTCTGCTATAGATTCGCTTGCATATGCACTTAATTGTGCAAGAATTCTTTCAATTTCTTCCGTCTCTTGTAAAGCGAGCTCCTTTAACTGATTATTGAGATTAACAATAACGGCTGGTTCGATAAAGAGTGTAGAACCTGTCGAAGATTGGTCATGAATCATTCCAGGGACATTGCCCTTGTGCTCTGCCTTCACGGGAATACAATAACGGTTGTTACGCATTGTGATAACAGCATCTTGCAAGTAGGTGCGCAGGCTGCCAGTTACCATTCCTGAGAGTTGATTGTGTATCTTTTCATTTGTCAATCGAATACTGCGTCGAATATGTTTAAGAGTAGAGCTGGCATCATCAGCCATTTCTTCCTCAGACAAGATGCAGCGGTTAATTTCATTTTGAAGCGGAGTGAGTGGTTCGAGCCCTGCAAAGTATGACTGTAGACTATCAGGAGTTTCTTCATCGCGCTCTGTACGGGAAAAAGATTTAGCTTTTGCAGCACAAGAAAGAGAGGCAGAAATCTTTAGAAGTTCTCCTGCGGATAGGGCACTGCCAATTTCAAGGGATTTGATACTAAAGCGAAGATCTTTATTTCCACTAAAAGAAATACGACCGTTTTTTATAAGTCGTGAAAATGCGTCTGCCGTCTGCTGTTGTGCTTCTTCAATTTCAGAAAGTAGAGTCATAGGTTGTAAGTGTCGACAAAGATCTTTTCCAGGTTCGGAGCTGGCTTTCTCGATAAGAACATCGATTATTTTATTGTATTCAAGTATTCGTAATGCTTTTTCATTCATATAATAAACCATACCTTTCGGCGAAATTGTTATAGTCGTTACAAAAATAAATTAAAAATATTTTATAAATCACAATCAGGTGATTATGATAGCAAACTCGCATCATGCTATGAAAGTTGTCCTTTACGTTCATAGCGATTAAGATGCCTCTAGAATGTATATGCTGCTGTTGGACGATGGTATCTATTATAACATAAGAATTTCTAGAATTCTACTAAAATCTGTTACGGCTGTTATTTTAGAAATACTGGTTTGACACATGGATGTGATTTATGCCAAAATCATGCATCATGATATTGACAGTACAAAATAGTAATAATACAAATGGATTTGGTAATGCTAAATTATAATGCCACATTATAATAATGAAAAAAAGCTTGCCTATATGAAAGAGGTGTGATATTATTAAGTGGCGCAAAAATAGACAGTAAAAAATAGCGTCATGGATGAGGAGACATATGGAAGAAAAACAAAAGTCCTTTGGGCATGAGAAGGAACCGTGTGTGACAAGTGTCAAAGAGAATCAGGCTGACACGGACAGTAAAATAGGAAAAGAAATGACGCTTATGCAATTGTTTGAAGTTACAACACATTTAGCGCAAGAAAATGCAAAGCTTTTACGGCCGAATTGTAACGATGTAGACAATTAGCGTGCTGGTTTTTGATAGAATTGGGAAAGGGGTGAAAAGATGCGGATATAATCTACTTTTGAGACATGAGGCATATTTGATAATAGTAAGCAGGTACAATGGATGTGTATCCATGCCAAGAAGTATTGTTTTCATGTTGCCAATAGTAGATTATGGTTCGCATACCCCTTTTTTATGTATAGACTCGTACAAGACAAATAGGCTGCAAAAATGGCATATGGGTCACTTGGCGAGAAAGACTGTGTGGAGATACAAGTTCGTAAGAATTTGGCGACTGCATGGATTGCTGTAAACTGATTTTCCTTGTTATTTTAGTCCAGCTAGAACGGTGAGTAGATAGTTTAAGAACAGTGGTATTTTGTGGGACTTAAAACAAAGGAAGATAGAGGCATCAACATCAAACATAAAAAAAGAGCAATTAGGATGAGGACCATTTGGCAGCAGATGGTCTTTTTGTATGCACACAAAAATGTCAACATACAAATTCTGTTTGTGATGTTGTTAGAATCAAGAAAGATTGGAGAAGTGTGTGTTGCATGGACAATCCGAACAAGTCCAGCTAAGAAATGTCAAGAGTTATTAAAGCAGCATCGCTAGAGAGGATGCGGGACTTAAAAAGGAGGATTGCATATGGCACAGATTCAAGTGATAGACCTAACCTTTTCTTATGAAGGAAGTTCTGATACGATTTTTGATCGGGTTTCGTTTACAATAGATACCGATTGGAAATTAGGTTTTATAGGAAGAAATGGAAAAGGGAAAACCACATTTTTAAAATTGTTGTTAAGCGATTATGAATATACAGGAACAATTCGATCCACGGTGATGTTTGATTATTTTCCATATAAGATGCAAACAGATCAAATGCAACAGTGTGGAGCAGATCTAATAGAACAGATGAAACCAGGCTGTGAATTATGGCGAGTACTCTGTGAGATGGATAAGTTAGAGGTGGATGCAGAGGTACTATATCGTCCCTTTGGTACTTTGAGTCATGGAGAGAGGACAAAAGTGATGTTAGCAGTTTTGTTCTCAGGAGAGAATGATTTTTTGCTGGTGGATGAGCCGACGAACCATTTAGACCAAGCCTCGCGGGAGAACGTAAAAGCTTATTTAAAAAGTAAGAAAGGATTCATTTTGGTTTCACATGATAGAGATTTGCTCGATGCCTGTATCAATCATGTTCTGGTATTGAATCGCGAGTCAATCGAAGTACAAAGCGGTAATTTTTCAAGTTGGTGGGAAAATAAAACGCGCAAAGATGCATTTTCACAGATGGAAAACGAAAAACACAAAAAGGAGATTGACAAACTCAAAAAGGCTTCGCGCCAGGCACGGCAGTGGGCAGACAAAAATGAGAGCACAAAGATTGGTTTTGATCCTATCAAAGATCATGATCGGTCAATTGCAACACGTGCTTATATTGGAGCTAAGACAAAGAAGATGCAAAGTAGAGTCAAACAGATGGAGAAGCGAATTGACAGAGAAATTTCTCAAAAAGAAGGGCTTTTGCAGGATATTGAAACCCCTGTGGACTTGAAAATGTTTTCTTTAAAACATCATAAGGAGGTTCTAGTCAGAGCAAGACAGTATGGATTGGCGTATGCTGGTGCACAAGCCTTCGTTTTTGAAGGGGTGGATATGGAAGTGCATCAAAAAGAACGCGTCTGTTTGTATGGCAAAAATGGCAGTGGTAAGTCTAGTCTGATTCGAGCTATTTGTTTGCACGCTAATCAAGAGGAGGCAAACATAGAAAGCCATTTAAGAGAAGAAGGGACATTAGAAACCGCAGCAGGATTAACGATTTCTTATGTCAGCCAGGATACTTCTTTTCTAAAAGGAAGTATTCAGGCATTTTGCGATTCAAGAGCGATAGATGAAAGTCGCTTTTGTGCACTTCTAAGACAGCTTGATATGGAGAGAGTTCAATTTGCAAAGGACATGGAGAACTTTTCGGAAGGCCAAAAGAAAAAGGTTCTCATAGCAGCAAGTTTAGTCACATCAGCACATTTGTATATTTGGGATGAACCACTCAACTATATTGATGTGTTCTCTAGGATGCAGATTGAGAAACTGATACTTGCATATCAGCCCACTATGCTGATTGTGGAACACGATGTGCGATTTTGTGAGAATATTGCAACGAAGACGGTGGTGATTGACGATAAAGTATCTAGATAATAAAGGAATATCTAAGAGCTTGTACAATAAAAATGAAGGCAAGATGGTATTGACAAATGCACCAATTCATTTTAGCATAAAATTGTGTAATGAGAAGCTGGTATATAGTCAATATATGTACTAATATAAACGGCGCAAAAAACATGGGGTAATTCACACTAGTTTATGGTACCGGCCGATTCAGAGCAAAATAGTTAAGGAGGGACAAAAAGATGGCAATTAATCTACAAAAAGGCCAGAAGGTAAACTTAAAGAAAGGGGCAGCAACAGGATTAGGAGAAATTCTTGTGAACCTCAACTGGAATAGTAAACCTGCAAAACAGGGATTCTTTTCAAAGTTGCTTAGTGGCGATTCAGCAATTGATCTGGATTTAGGCTGTTTGTATGAGCTCAAGGATGGAAGAAAAGGTGCTGTGCAAGCTCTAGGAAATGCCTTTGGTTCTCTGAATCATCCGCCATATATTGCTCTAGATGGAGATGATCGGACGGGGGCGGCTGTGGATGGAGAGAATTTGCGTATCAATGGTAACCAGATTGCGGATATTCAACGTATTTTGGTATATACATTTATCTATGAGGGAATTGCAAACTGGAAACAGGCAGATGCAGTAGTTACGATCAAATATCCAGGAGCTGAGGATCTGGTGGTTCGCATGGATGATTACAATTCTTCCAATAGAATGTGTGGTCTAGCATTGTTAGAGAATGTAAATAACGAGACATTTAGTGTGGAAAAAATTGTTCAGTTCTATCCAGGACATCCAGATCTAGACAAGGCATTTCATTGGGGAATGAAATGGACACCAGGTCGCAAATAAGAGCCAAACATATACAATAAACCAACAGTAGGGTAGTCTACTATGTAGATGTTAGACGCAAAACTATATGAAAAAGCAGACTATAGTAATTTTGAAGGTTATAGATAAAAGGATACGATACAAAAAGCAGTAATCTTGTGTGCGATGACACTCACAGAAAACTGCTTTTTGTTTTTATAAGGGGTTTCTGTGAAATTAACTTGCAATAAACAGTACAAGTAAATATAATAGAAGGAGGAATTTGTGGAGTTTGTTAATAAGATTGTAAGGAGAAGTTCAGTGAGGAGAAGATACGCATGAATGGAGCTATGAAAAGGAGTTGTAGACGTCTTGCAGCAGCAGTTTTGTGCGGTACTATATTATGGGGAAGCCCTGACACAACAATTTTTTGGGAAGGTAATCAAGTACAGGCAGCAAAAAAGGATGACTTAAAAAATGAAAATAAGAAGGATGAGGACAAGTTAGAGGATATTACAGATCAAGTCAATGAGCTCGAGGAGGAGCAAGCGGGAATTGATGAGCAGATACAAACATTAAGTGATGAGATTGCGGAGTTGATGGCAAGTATCAGTCTTTTGGAGGAAGATATTGAGAAGAAAAAGGAAGAAATTGAGCAGGCAAAAACGGATCTTGAGCAAGCGCAGCAGATAGAGCGTAACCAGTATGAGAATATGAAGGCGCGGATTAAGGTTATGTATGAAAGTGGAGAATCTTCCTATTTAGATATTCTTTTTCGCTCTTCGTCTATGCAGGATATGATTAATAAGGCTGACTATGTAGAGAAAATGCACGAGTATGATCGCAAAATGTTTGACAATTATCAGATAGCCAGGCAGAATGTGGAGATTCAGAAAGAGAAATTAGAGGAAGAAGAATCAGAGTTAGAAGCGGCGCAGGAAGGACTTCAGGAAGAGAAAGACAGCATGGAATTGGCGCGAGCGGAACTAGAGGACATAAGTTCTGATTTTGCTACACAGATCAGTAAGGCTAAACAGCAGGCAGAGGTTTATAAACTACAAATTAAAAATCGTAATGCAGAGATCAAAAAGATTGAGGAGGAAGAGCGAAAAGCGGCCGAGGAAGCAAGAAGAAAGGAAGAGGAGAGAAAGAAAGCAGAGGAGGCAGCTAAAAAAGCGGCCAATAACAATTCTACTACTAGTACAACTACAACTAATACAACAACACCAAGCACAAAAGGAACAGCAACTGTAAACAAGGAAGAGATCCAATCTGTCAACGGAAGTGCAAAAGGAAAAGAAATTGCTATATTTGCGTGTGGTTTTGTGGGAAATCCTTATGTAGCAGGTGGAACAAGCCTTACAAATGGAGCGGACTGTTCTGGTTTTACACAGTCTGTCTACAAAGCGTTTGGGTACAGTTTGCCTAGAAATTCTACATCGCAGCGATCTGCTGGAAGAGAAGTCAGCTATGCGGAGGCACAGCCGGGTGATATTATCTGCTATCCAGGACATGTGGCAATTTACATAGGAAATGGAAAGATTGTGCATGCAAGTTCTGCTAAGACAGGCATTAAGATTAGCAATGCACTGTATCGCAATATCTTGTGTGTGCGTAGAATTGTGTAAGGGGATGGATGTTTTTTAAAGGGTGGTAAAAATGGAATGAATAGTGTAAATATTACAGAATATAAGACCGTGCCCGGGGAATATGTCGCGTATATTGGAAGGGCGGCTTTAAATAAGGGATATGTATTTGCAGATGGTGATGAGGCATTTTATCATTTTGTAGGCAAAAATTCTTGCTTTTCTATGTTAGAGCTATTGCATCCAGATGATGTGGAAGGATTTATAGAGACAGCGGTATCGCTTGGCACAGAGAGAAAATGTGTGATTGTACGCATGAAAGGTGCAGATGATGTCTATAAGATTTTTTATATGGAATTATGGCGAAATGGAATGTTTGACGAAGACTTTCAATCTATCAGCTTAGAGTTTTGTAATTTCATGGAGTTGCGCGATCAGTATCTTCACCATATGGGAATTATTAAAAAATATCAAGCGTTTATGGGCCTTTCTCAGAACATGTTTTTTGAGTACAATTTTGCGACAGAACGACTCAAAGTGTATCGCTATATCAATGGAATGGGACAGGCTGCATTAGATCGAAGCCTCGAGGAGATTTATAACGAAATTATGACTTCTGAAAGTTATACAAGAAAACGCAAGAGCGAATTTGATGTATTGTATCACTTTTTGAAAAAAGGTGTCGATCGGTTTAGTGCCACATTGGACGCACAAATGCTGCTTGAAAATACGAAAGGCAGTTTGATTTTTAGGGGCAGCACGATGTACGATAGAGGTGCTAAGATGATGGCCATTGGTATTATTGATTTGGCAGATAGCGAATATGTATCACAAAGCTATTATATGACAGACAGTGCCTTTGATCCAGGAACGGGTCTATGGAATAAGCGCGCAATTAATGAGTATGCAGTTGAGAAGACACTAGAGGGCAAATCGTTTTATCTATGTATGATGGATGTGGATGATTTTAAGAAGGTTAATGACAACTGTGGTCATCTGTTTGGAGATAAAGTGCTCTCTAAGGTATCAGAGATTATTCGAAGCGTTCTAGACGCGCGCGGAGTAGTGGGGCGTTTTGGCGGCGATGAGTTTATGATTGTGGCAGATGGTGTGGACAATGAGGAGGATTTAAAACGTATTCTAAAGACAATTGCCCACAATATGAGTTGGGCCTATCATGATTTGCAAGATTCTATGACAATTACTACTTCCTGTGGGGTGGTCAGTTTTCCAAAAGATGGGGAGACGTTTGAGGAATTATTTTTGAAGGCAGACAAGGCGCTCTATGTGGCAAAAGCAAAGGGCAAGAATAGGTTTGTCATTTATGATGAGGCAAAACATGGAAAGATTGTCAATGAAGGAGAAAACGCACGTGTTGGTATCAAGGCGATTGTAAGTGACAGCAAAAAAGCGGCGGTGATGTCGGAGGTGGTTCTTTCACTTCATGTTCATGGTACAGGAGCGTTACCAGAAGCAATGGAGAAGGTTCGGAGCTATTTTGATATTGACGGAGTTGCAATCTATTGCAGTGACCAGATGCATAGAGTGTTGACGGCTGGTAAGTACATTAATCCAATCATGCAGCTTACTTTTATGGAAGATCCCGTTTATCGTTCATTCTTTGATGAGAGAGGCGTGTATGAGGAGACGACAACGAGGCGGCTTTGTAATATTCAGCCAGAGGCATACCGACTTTATGAGTTGCAAGAGAGCAAGGAATTTGTACAGTTTGCAGCATACAGAAACGGAAGGCCAGAGGCGGTGGTGGCATTCGATTATTTTAATCGCGCTCCCAAAATAGGGGCTACAGATTTAGGACTTATGACGATTGTGGGAAGGCTTATGGCACAAGTAGCATGCGGTTTAGAATATTTCTAAACCGCATTTATAGCATATAACCCATGGGTTATTCACTCTGCTGATGGGCATATTTTTTACGGGTAGCAAGTCCCCCTCTGATATGACGCTCAGACTTGTTCACATCCAGTACGGAGCGCGCCTGTTTTGCAAGGGTGGGATTGACCTGCATGAGCCGCGAGGTTACATCTTTATGTACCGTAGATTTGGATACGCCGAATGCTTTGGCAGTTTGCCGAACGGTGGCGTTATTGTCAATGATATAGACAGCAATATTGATGGCTCTTTCCTCAATATAATCTTTCATAATCTCTCAAAGGTACTCCTTCTGAATCATTTCTACATTCTATGAGACAAAAAGTGGGATTATGAAAAGAACATTCGGGAAATCAAAGGAGGCGTTTTATGGAAACAAATACCATTTTAATGAAAATAGAAGAAAATGTATCGCGTGTGATTGTAGGAAAGACAAAAGTGATTAAACTTTTGCTCGCGTGTATAGCGGCGGGGGGACATGTATTGCTAGAGGATGTGCCTGGAACAGGAAAGACAATTCTTGCCAAAGCAATAGCAAAGTCGATGGGCTGTCAATTTGACCGTGTACAATTTACACCCGATTTGCTTCCAAGCGATGTGACAGGATTATCCTTTTTTAATCAGGAGAAGGCAGCCTTTACATTTAAACAAGGGCCAGTATTTACCAATGTTTTGTTAGCCGATGAGATTAATCGTGCTACGCCGCGAACCCAGTCAAGTCTTCTAGAGTGTATGGCAGAGGGACAAGTGACAGTGGATGGACAAACTAGAATACTCAAAACCCCTTTTTTGGTTATAGCAACACAAAATCCTGTGGAGACAATTGGGTGTTTTCCACTTCCAGAGGCACAACTTGACCGTTTTTTGATGAAGGTTACTATGGGGATGTTAAGCCCTATAGAAGAGCGTCAGATGGTGGATCGGTTTATTTGTGATGAACCATTAGAAGAGTTAGAGGCAGTGTGTAGCATAGAAGAGATTAGAAAATTGCAGGAAGAGTGTCGTTTTGTCCATGTGTCAGAGGAGTTGCGCAACTATATTGTGACGTTTGTGCAGGCAACGCGCAAAAGAAACGAAGGCGTAAGTCCTAGAGGAACACTTGCCTTTTTGCGTGCCGCGCAGGGGTATGCATTCGTGCAAGGCAGAGAGTATGTAGTGCCAGAGGATATTAAGGAAGTTGCACATCCTGTGCTATGTCATCGATGGATTGGTGAGGCTAATAAGGAACAGACGCAGGCGGCAGTAACAGGACTGTTAAACAGTGTACAGATGCCAACGGAGGATTGGTCAAAGAGATGATATTGCTTTTTTTGATGGGAATTTTTTTGGCAGGCACCATGTGGGAATTGTACTATCGATACCAGTGGGCCAAAGAGATCACCGTGGATTTGTGGTTTGAGTCTGATATCGTGTATGCAAAACAAGAGACTACACTATATGAGGTGATAGAGAACAAAAAACGTATGCCAGTACCGACACTTGAAGTAGGATTTCATACGAGAAGAGAGTTAGATTTTGCTGATACAGACAATACGCAAGTCAGTGATTATATATACAAGAGAGATATTTTTTCGGTACTAGGCAGTCAAAAGATTGTGCGCAAGATCCCTGTTAAATGTACTAAACGTGGCAGATATCAAATAGACAGTGCAGACTTGATCTCCTACACATTATTTTATAAGAAACGTTACAATAAGGAGATTAGTGTATCAACAGAGCTTTTTGTATATGCAAAAAAGGCAGATGTGTCAGAGATTATGACAGTGTGTAGCCATTTGTTAGGAGTGTTACAGTGCGCTAGAAATTTGTATGAAGATCCATTTGCTTTTCGCACAATTCGTGACTATACCAAAGAAGATCCCATGAAGACAATTAACTGGAAAGCAAGCGCAAAGATGGGAACATGGATGGTTAATACATTTGATTCGGTGCGATCACAAAAGGCCATGATATTTTTGGATGTAGAGGATTCAGGTATTTTAAAACGTGAGGAGTTAGTAGAGGAAAGTATCGCAATTTGTGCCACAATTATACGAAAGCTGTTGGGGCAGAGTGTAGAGGTTGGTTTTGCTTACAATGCAAAGGATGGTGGCGCAGGATATTTGGAGATGATGATGCCCTCAAATAAAAAGAGCAGTTTGCACAAGTTAGAACAGGGGCTTGCGCAGTATAGTGCTGTGGATGGCACACAGGATTTTGGGCAGATGATAGATACTATATTTCAGGATGTTTTTGCCAGAAGTCCGCTTAGTACAGATACACTGCTTCTAGTGATTACCAAAAATTTAAATACGTCACTTCTCCAAAAGATCACGCAGTATACACAAGGAATCTATCAGGCCTTGATTGTTGTGCCAGTGTTTAGAGGGGAGAGCAAACAAAGAAATTTTGAACAGGAGAGTAGTAATAGAGAAAATATTCACGTGCTCATAAAGGAGGTGGAGCGTGCATGAAGATAAGAAAACTTTTTAAAATAATAGAGTATCTTCATGCCACTTTGATATGGGCGCTTCCTATTCCAGTGCTATATGCGATTGTGGGTTTACAGGAACCAAAAGGGGAAAAAGCTCTCTATATAAAATGTCTATTGATTGCACTTTCAATTATTGTGACAGATGTTGCAATTAGACATACCAAAAATCTTATTTTATATTTGGTCATTTGTGTTTTATTGGGAGTAGGAATCTGGGGATTTATCATAGCAATTCCCATTCTTTTTTATCAAAGAACTTTTTTGACAGTAGAGGAGACATGCTATATAGTAGGAGTTCTTTTGGAAACGATTGTGATAGCGCTTTTGCGATTACAAAATAGGCTTAAAGAAACAGCGCGAAGAAGGGAGGACCCGCTCGCGCCGCCTTCTCGAAGTTTTTTAGATACACCATCGTTTTCTTTGCTGTGGTATTTTGCACTGTTGTATTTGATTGGGCTTGGTTTTGCATCCAAAATGGTATGTGATATGGCATGGTTGAGTGCGATTGCATACGTGTTTTTGACAGTGTTATATGACTACCTTGACACGACCAAACGTTATTTGTCAATCAATAAACGAACGAAAGGTATTTCTATACGGCGTCTGTATGGTATCCGCGCAGTGATGATGGTGCGTTTTGGCATCTTGCTTGTGTTGGGGATTTTGCCGTCTGTCTTGTTTGCTGGATGCAGGCGGTATACGGATATTAGAGAGTGGTTTAATGATATGGGGCCTATAGTGTATGAGTATGAAAGCAGCATGCCAATTCAAAAAGTTGGTGGGGGAGCTGGTGAGCCAGAATGGACAAAGATTTTGAAGGAGGAACCTCCTGATCCACGATTGTCACGTATCTTTAACACTCTTTTTTATGCATTTGGGATAGGATGTTGTGTGTTTTTGGCTTATGGATTAGCACAAGCCATTAGACAAATGCTTCGGGATTTTAGAAGTGGTCTCGATGAAAATGGAGATCAGATAGAGGAGCTTGAGAAAAAGGAGCAAATCTGGAAAAGAAAAGATCAAAAAAATGTCTTATCACAGGAGAGCGAAGCCGAAAAGATTAGGCGGAGGTATAGAAAAATGATTCGTCAACATAGAAAGGATAGACCTGCGCCATATGAAACTCCGACGGAAATTGAAGAAAATGCAGGGTTACAAAATGATGAGGACATGCAAGCGCTTCACAAAAAGTATGAGGCGGTACGCTATAGCGAAACTAAGACTAAAATACAATCAAAATGATGCAACTTTGATGCAAGTTTGATGCAAGTCTGATGCGGCCATTTTGTAATATAAGAGTAAAGAGCTCAGTCTTGTTTTGGTGCCAACAAGATTGAGAAAAAATAAAGTTGCCATTCATATGGCAAGTGCGTTCAATTGTGTAAAGTAGGGGGTGAACGGTAACTAAATGGTTAGCCAACCATAAATTGTATGTGTGGGGGGAATTGACAAGTAAAAGAAGATGTGAGTATAATGAGATATATTCATTTAGAACACAATGCTGCATATCAATAGGTATAGAAAACTGAGGAGAAGGAAACTATGATAAAGAAAAGGATGGCGGTGGTTGCGTTGTTGACAGCACTTATGGTCAGCAACAGTGCTGGAACATATGTATACGCGGCTGAGAGTCAACCAACAAAGGAGCAAAAAGCGCAAGTACAGACAGAGGAGACAAAAGAGGACAATACCAGTGAGGACAATGTACCACAAATTACGGAGGAGGAACTTGCACAATATTACGGAAATTCTGTGTTTGTGGGAGATTCGATTATGCTAGGATTCCGCAATTATTGTACAAAGAAGGAAGATTCTTTTGTGCATGAGATACAGTTTCTAGCAGCGGGCAGTTATTCTGCTTTTAATGCAGCTAAGCCAGTGACAGATAAAAATGTACATCCCTTATACAAGGGAAAAAAGTACCAGGTCTGGGAAGCAGTACGGCTTATGGGAGTAGAGCGGGTATTTATTCTCCTTGGAATGAATGATATTAGCATCTTGGGATTAGAAGGTGCGCGTGACCAATACAAGGAGGTTATTGATAAAATTTTGGAAGTAAATCCTGATGTGGAGATTCACATTATGAGTACGACCTATACGCTTAAAAATGCAGGAAAAGGGAAATTAAATAATGAAAATATAGCCAAATACAATGAGCTTTTGAAGAAGATGGCCGAGGAAAATGGTTGGGGATATATGGATGTTGCCACGCCTATATCAGACGGAAAAGGTAATCTAAAGTCAAACTATTGTAGTGATGAATATGTTCATTTAAATTCGTCAGCCTATGATATATGGGAGACTGTGTTGCGCAATTATGCTATTGAACAGAAAAAGGTGGAGGAAGAACCTGAAGTAGAGGTGACAACACAGACTGAGACGGAAAAAAATACAGAGGAGCAGGGAAATGTACAAAGTAAGGGGCTGGACTAAAAAAAATATAGTAGTTTTAGTAGGCATTATCATGCTACTTGTCGGTTGCGGGGCTAAAGAAGTTCCAGCAACATCGGATGAAGTACAAACTTCCACAACACAGAAAGCAAAATCTGTGGAAGAGATTTATGAGGAGATTAAACAAACAGTAGCTCTCGCCTCACCAGTGTTAATGGATGATGAGTTTATTGCAAATTATTATGGGATTGACTCTGCTACATTAGAGGAGTATGTCTTTTCTATGTCAGAGGATGCAGCGCAGGCAGAGACTGTGATTGTGATGAAAGCCAAAGAAGAAGCAGATTTAGGAGCATTGTCTTCTAGTCTACAAGTCGTGGTAGATGAGAAAAGAAACGAGATGGAAAATTATCTTCCAGAGCAGTTTGCGATTGTGGAAAAGAGTGAAGTTCAGACAAAGGGAAATTATGTGTGGCTAGTCATATCAGAGCAGGCAGATGCGATTGTGGAGATTATAGAAAAGAATACAGCGGACTAACTGTGGGAGGACAGCATGGTATTTAGTAGTATTCCGTTTTTATTTTTCTTTTTGCCACTGTGCCTAATTTTATATTTTGCAGTGCCATTTTTATGGGGGCTTCCTTGGAAGGGAAGCTCCCGTTTGAACGATAATTTGGAAAATTGTATCCCGTGGAAAAATGGGATTTTACTTAGTTTTAGTTTGATTTTTTATGCGTGGGGAGAACCTGTTTATATTGTACTGATGCTGTTTGCTTCGGCTGTGGATTATACCAATGGACGGCTTATGGAACGTTTTGGCACGACAAAGGTAAAAAGAACAGCCTTTTTGTGTTGTTCAGTAGTAATCAATTTGTCTGTGTTAGCTTTTTTTAAATATGCGGATTTTTTGATTGCCACCCTCAACGGAATATTTGGAACACAGATTGAGCCGCTAGGATTGGGGCTTCCAGTAGGGATTAGCTTTTATACATTTCAGACGATGAGTTATATTATTGATCTCTATCGCGGTGAGGTGAAGGCAGAGCACAACTATTTTGCATATCTAACATATGTGTCTATGTTTCCACAGCTTGTGGCAGGACCGATTGTTCGTTTTGCCGACATTCAAGAAAGGCTGCACAAAAGAACTAGTTTGGTCTGTGAGGTAGAGCAAGGACTTACACGTTTTGTTCAGGGATTATTTAAGAAAGTGTTGATTGCAAACCAGGTAGGGGCTTTGTGGGAGGAAGTGAGGCAATTAGGAGCAGCGCAGACTAGTGTGGCATCGGCGTGGCTAGGAGCACTGTGTTTTACATTGCAGCTTTATTTTGATTTTAGTGCCTACAGTGATATGGCGATTGGAATGGGGCAAATGCTAGGATTTCATTTTAATGAGAATTTCCGGTATCCATTGACGGCGATCTCTGTGACAGATTTTTGGAGACGCTGGCATATTTCACTGTCCACGTGGTTTCGCGATTATGTATATATCCCGCTTGGCGGAAACCGTGCAGGGCGGTGGCGTCATTTGCGCAATATTGCGGTAGTGTGGACACTTACAGGACTGTGGCATGGTGCATCTTGGAATTTTGTGCTGTGGGGAATGTATTATGGTATTTTACTCGCACTGGAAAAATATGTATGGGGCAAGGCACTCGCAAAATTGCCACGCATATTGCAGCATGTATATGCTTTTTTAATTGTAGTATTTGGCTTTGTGGTGTTTGCAATAACCGACATGAATGAGCTAGGTACTTATATAACGTTGTTGTTTGGTGTGACAGGCAAGGGCATAATCGATATGCAGTTTTGGTGGTATTTGCGCAATTATGGGGTGGTTCTTTTAGTAGCCTGTGTACTTGCATGGCCTGTGTATCCGTGGTTGCAAAACAGAGCGGCTTTGCTTGAACGTCGAGCGGGTATTGTCCTATCTGTGATTAGTGGTGTGGGAAGCATTTTTTTGTTTGTGTTGACAATTGCTTATCTAGTCAACGACACATACAATCCCTTTTTGTATTTTCGATTTTAGTGTATAATTTGATTAGAGCAATAATTGTATGGGGGAATAAGAATGATTACAAACAGCACAATCAGACGGATTGTGTCGATAACATACTGCGCTATTATTTTATTGTTAGCAGTAGGGTTTATGGCAAGTCCTAAGAAGGAATTTTCGGAAAATGAGAATAGATATCTTGCAAAGGAACCTGTTTTGTCTGTAAAAAATCTTGTGAGTGGCACATACATGGAATCGATGAGTGAATGGCTTTCGGATCAGTTTCCTATGCGAGATTTTTTCATGGGTTTTAAGAGTACAGTGGAAATAGGAACTGGAAAAAGGGAAATCAATGGGGTTTATGTGGCACAGGAGGACTATTTGATTGAAGCGTATGCACAGCCAGTCAACACACAGCGAATAGGAGAGACATTTCGCAACTTTTATGAAAAGACAGATTCTTCGCAGATCGATATGCGATTGATGTTGATACCGACAGCAATTACTATTTATAGAGATAAGTTGCCAAGTGGCGCACCGTTTCGTAGTCAGATGGATGTGGCACAAGAGATTTATCAAACAGCAAAGATTCCTTCTATTGATTGTATAGAGCAACTGATACAAGGTGCAGAATCGGGGCAGTTGTATTATCGCACAGATCATCACTGGACAATGTATGGTGCTTATCAGGGATATCTGGCTTACTGTGAGGCAAAGGGGCTGAGTCCTGTACCATTAGAATCCTGGTCTGCACAGACTGTGACAGAAGAATTTGCGGGTACATTATACTCAAAGGTGAATGATTATAGTCATCCTAAAGACAGTATAACAATTTATACCAATCCCAATGATCGGCTTACAGTCACTTATGTAGATACAGGTGAGGTGACAGACAGCCTTTATAATCTGGATTACTTAGCGCAGAAGGATAAATACTCTCTGTTTTTGAATAATATACACACGTGCGTGGAAATTGAGAATGAGAATGTAGAGTCTGATGCAGTTTTGGTGGTGATTAAGGACAGTTATGCCAATTCCATCATACCATTTTTAGCACATCATTATCACAAGATATATGTGTTTGATACTAGATATTACAAGGAAGGACCTTCTCATTTTCTGTCAGAACATGCAGAAGTGACAGATGTATTGTTATTGTACAATATGAATACTATAGATACCGATTCAGGTATTCGCGGAATTTATTGACAGGAGGAACTAGGGGATGGATAAGAAGGCAGTACGCAGTATTCGCGAAAAGCTTCTTTCAATTGTTTTGCTTCCTATTATAGTATTAAGTATTTTGATTACAATGATTGGTGTGACGCTATTTTATCGTTTTTATACAAAAAGTATTCGCGATGAGCTAAAAGCTACCACCAATACAATGCTAGATTATTTAAATATAATGGTAGAAGGAGAATATGAGTACAAAGACGGAGTTCTTATGAAAGGGGACTTAAATATTACCGAATCTACCATGCTTTGTCAGATAAAAAAACAGTCTCAGATTGATTTGACTGTTTTTTGGAAGGATACTCGTATCTTGACGACGATAGAGGATGCGCAGGGAGTATCTGCGGTTGGAACAAAGTCAGACAGCGACGTGGCCAATATGGTGCTTCACGTGGGACGGGATTATTTTCCAGATAATCTAGTCATCAATGGAATGAAGTACATAGGGTATTATGCTCCACTTGAAAATGGCAACCATGAGATTGTGGGTATGATGTTTTCAGGAAAGCAAAAAAATTTAGTGTATCAGAAAATTATAGAAGTAGTATTATGGTTTGCTGTTTTTTCTTTTGCAGTGGTAGGATTTTCTGTTTGGATTACAAGAAAGTTTTCATCTCATATGATCGAGGACATCAATAGCATTAACCAATTCCTCAAGACGATATCAGAAGGGAATCTGCGAACTGCGCTAGACGAGCGCGTGGTGCAACGAACAGATGAGCTAGGTAGTATTGGAATGTATGCATCAAAAATGCGCCGAAATCTGCAAAAGCTTATTGAGACAGATTCACTGACAGGTTTATACAACAGAAGAAGTTGTCATAGCATGTTAGAGGCAATTGTGCAAAATGGAGAAAATTATTGTGTGATTATGTGTGACATTGATCTTTTTAAGAAAATCAATGATTGCTATGGGCATGATGCGGGAGATTATGTGTTGGTGGAAACATCGGATTTAATACGACAGAATGTACAGGATGTGGGATTTGCTAGCCGCTGGGGTGGTGAGGAGTTTCTGTTGGTATATAAATTGAATTTTGAACAGACAAAGGAAAGAGCGGCGAAGTTGCAACAAAGTATCAGAGAACATGAGTTTTGTTATCAGGGAACATCAATACAGGTAACGTTAACGTTTGGAGTAGCGAAAGGAGCTTCACACAAAGATTACGAGCAAGTGATTACACAGGCAGATCAACGCCTTTATATTGGAAAGAACAATGGGAGAAATCAGATTGTTTTTTGAAGTGATTTCATTACTGTAAAAGATTTTTAAGCTTGCAAATTAAGGTGTTCTTTGTATTTTATATACATAAATTGTATAGGGGTTACTGTTTATAGTGGTGTCAGTACAGGCTGTTTACAAATGGTATAGTTTGGCTATTTTTTGCATAAATGATTAGTTGGTAAAATGGAATCAATTATTGAAGAGGCTATTATGGTATAAAACATTTCAGAAATTGTATGATGCTAAGTTACTTAGGAATAAATTGTAAGTCGAATTTGCTTGCGAAAAGTGTACTTATCGAGTATCATAGTAGGTAGGCAGTAAATACAAAACAGCGTTAGGACGAAGTTAAGACGCCGCAAAACACCGCCTAGAACTTGCTAAATATTGTGAAGGACACAAGATGTTCTTTATAGATGCATGTTGATATCCTGATTGGAGAACCCGCAGAGTATACAGGCGGGAGTGAAAGGAAAGAGGTATTGAATGAAGCGTAAGAAGAAGCAAGGCGGTACTGAGATAGCATTCAGACCACAGACTATTATTGAAGCGCGGTATGATCTGGACAGAAGACAAAACGATATTCTAGACATCCTACTTGGCATTGTCGGCGAAGGGGATGATACAGAAGAAAATACACGCTACGAAATCAATATAGGGGATGTGAAACATTTATATAATCTTCAGGATGAATCTAATGCATACAATTATTTACAGAAGGCTGTGAAAAAATTTGAAGGATTGGGCTTTCGTTTAAAAGAGGACGAGGGAACAGATATCTACTATCCATGGTTTAGCAAGATCAAATATCAGAAAAAGAGGGGAGATGAGAGCCGCAGTAAGATTGTACTTGACCTTCATCCAGAAGTAAAAGAAATGATTATGTCTGCAAAGCAGGGAGCTTATTATCGTATAGAGTATCCACTAAACCTCACTAAGAAGTATTCCAAGCGCTTATACTATTTACTGAAGGATAAAGAGACATTTAATGGCGGAACCTTTATCATCTCATTTGATGAATTAAGAAAGATGATGAAAATACCAGATTCGTATGCGAATGGAAATGTGAAGAGAGAGATTCTTGATAAACCCTATGAGGAGATCAATGGAAATACAGACATTTCATTTGAGTATGAATTGATTCATGAAAAGCTACCAAGTGGACAACGCAGCATTAGTGCAGTTCGATTCAAGGTAAAGCGTGTAAAGCGCAATAGTACCATTATCGAGTATGAGACAATTGAGAAAAATGGAGAATCCATCATTGCATCTGAGGAGGAGCAAGAGATTATTGATCTATTCGACTGTACTCTCAAAGAGGCAAAGGATATCATTCGTACTGCCAATGCAAATAGTCGTACCCACGAACAACTTTTTGAAATTCTTTCATATACATTAAAAAAACAAGTGAATAACAAGGTGGGATATGTTCTTACAATTTTGAAAAATGGATATAATGAACCGACAAAATTGAGTGGAAAAAAATCAGGTTCGAGCTGGAATAATAAAGAGCTAGACACGGCGTATTCGCAGATGAACTTTGCGGATTTGGAGAGACAAATTTTGTCCAATTAGCAATATAAAGGGTTACAATGCGAACTTTGTTCGCTGTATAAATTTGTACAGGGGCAATGTGTATAGTATAGATATACCTATTGTTCGCAGGTTGCCTCTTGTCTGAACGGATTAGTATGGAGGAGATTGTGGAGCGAATTGTGGCATCAGGTATTGTAAGTGCATATGGAAGAAGAACAGTTCTTGCGGGAGTACATATCACAGCAGAGGCAGGACAGTGTATTGGGATTGTGGGAAAGAATGGATGCGGCAAGTCAACTTTTTTGAATATTTTGGCGGGGTTGTACAAACCACAAGAGGGAGAGATTTACTTTGATGGGCAGAAGGCATCAGGGAGGTTGGCTAGAAAACTTTTTATAAACTATACGGGGTATGTACCGCAGGAAAATAATTTGATACCTGAACTTCGTGTGATCGACAATCTTCGTTTATGGTATCGTGATAAGAATATATTAGAGCAGGAGCTAAAACAAGGGTTTCTGCATGCCTTGGGGCTAGAAGAAATGTGTCAAATGAAGGCAGGAAAGCTTTCGGGAGGCATGAAAAAGCGTGTGAGTATAGGGTGTGCACTGGCGGGAAGACCGCCAATTTTAATTTTAGATGAGCCAGATGCAGCATTAGATTTACCAGGAAAGGACGAGATTCGTCGCTATCTCGCTCTGTATAGACAGGCCGGCGGTACGATCATTATGGCAACACACGATGAGAGTGGATTGGCCCTATGTGATAGAGTGTTTGCCTTAGTTGCGGGTAGCAGTAAGGAAATTTGTCCGTTGCTTCGGGGAGAGGCATTATTAAAAGAGCTTGGCATATAAATTCAGACAAAAGTAGAACAAAACAAAGTGTTATGCAGATGAAAGAGTAGAAGGAGTGAGAAGAACGTGGAGGAAAACAAAAATTTAGAGACAAAACAAAACAGTTCATTGTATGGAGATTCTCAAACAGGTACAGAAAAAGAACTAGTGCCTCAAGATGATAGGGAATCTGCTATCTATGGTCAGACATCTGAGCAGACTGAAACAAAAACTGTAGAATCTGTGGAAACTACGCAGTCAGCCCCTATTCGATTAGAGAAAACGATACAGCCAAATGAGCAAAACACACAGACATTTGCACAAGATAACCAGTTATCGAACAATAGTTCGGACAATGCGGTCAATGCGCAGAAAGATAGCGCAGACCAATCTACATACAAACCTCAGCAAGGAATAAATCAAGGTCAGCCACTATATGGAAATCAGCCAGGAATGAATCAAGGGCAACCACTATATGGAAGTCAGCCAGGAGCGAATCAAGGGCAACCACTATATGGAAGTCAGCCAGGAGCGAATCAAGGTCAGCCATTGTATGGAAATCAGCCAGGAATGAATCAAGGGCAACCATTGTATGGAAGTCAGCCAGGAATGAATCAAGGTCAGCCATTGTATGTGAATCAGCCAGGAATGAATCAAGGTCAGCCACTATATGGAAATCAACCAGGAGTGAATCAAGGCCAACCACTATATGGAAATCAACCAGGAATGAATCAAGGCCAACCACTATATGGAAATCAGCCAGGAATGAATCAAGGCCAACCATTGTATGGTGGTCAACCTAATTTTGTACCAGGGCAGATGCAAAATTCCCAGGGACCAAAGCCAAAGAAGAAGATGGCTGGCGTTATGATTGGTATTTTGGCCGTGGCATCTGTGGCGTTGATTGTAGTGCTGGGATCGATACTTTCTAAGACGCTGTTTCGCAAGGAAGATCCTAAAGTATTGGTAGAAAAAGGCATGGAAAATATGACTCTGGAAATGGAGGCTTATACAAGTTCAATTGCTGAAGAAATTGGAGTAGAAGCGTTAGAAACGTTTAGAAACAACCAATCTGTACATAGCAATATTGATTTGTCTTTTACTGCACCATATGCATTAGATATGGATAATATCAATGTTGAGTTAGATGCAATTGTGGATTACAAGAACAAAAAGGCTATGTGCGAGCTGATCGTTGGGGCATATGGTTTTGATTTGAGTGCCGGAGAGTTTGTTGCTTCTGACAATACATTGTATGTTGAATCACCATTTTTCTTGGGCGATAATGTTTATAGCGTGAATTTGGATAATCTTGGAAGTGAGTTTAATCGTTCGGCATGGTCAGATATTTTAGGCATGGAGCTTGATGAAAATCAGATATATACGTTGTTCGGTGCGACAGAAACTGTGGAAAGCAACCAATATGATGAGGAACTCAAGGCATTAGCACAAAAATATTCAGATAAAATAGCAGAAGCGGCAAGCTATGAGCTGCTCGATACGAAAAAAGAGTTTGAACTTGGAGATAAAATGGTTTCTTGCCGTGGGGTTTCCTATACGGTTCCTAAAGATGTCTACAATGAAATGATTATAGGTATCAATAAAGACATACAGGAAAGTGAGTTTTACACAAGTATTCTCACAGAAATGGTAGAGGAGGCATCCGCCTATGATGTTGATATCGACGAACTTAGAACAGAAGTTAATGAGTTTCTAGATGAAGCATTGTCCATAAGGTTAGAACAAGACTATGTTGTCAACTTTTATCTAGATCCTAAGGGACGTATTATTAATATTTCGACACCAAAGGATATTGCGGTAAAAGGAGATGGGATTAATATTGATGCATTTTCAATAGATATTCAATTCACTGGACAGGAACGCACATTGGATGAGATTGAAGGAGGAATTTATTTTCGAACTGGAAGTAGAGTGCTCTATCTAGGCATTGAGAGAGAAGCAAGCGTTACACAAGATATGTACAGTGAAGATATTTTACTGCTCTTGCAAGAAGACAATCATGAAGAAGATATCACATTCCGCTATTGGAATGACTGGAGCTATACAGATAAGACATATGATTTGCGCTTCTCAATTGATTCGGGAGATGCCAACATGATTATTAGTGCTGACGGAGGATTTTCGGATATTGTGCCAGGTGAGGGATATACATTCCACATTAACAATGCAGTGCTGAATATAGATGGAGAGGATTTGTTGATTATAAGCGGAAAGATAAAGACAGGAGCAGCAAAAGAAGAAATTAAGGTACCATCTCATTCAACCAATCTGTTAGAGATGAGTGAGTTGGAGATTTGGAATCTGTTGAGTGGTACAGATACATTTTACGCAGATCCAGATTTTCCGATTGGCTAAAGATGTAAGAACGATTCTGGAGAATTGGTTATGATTGTTAAGGCGGATAAATAAAAGTTATGGATAGATATAGTAAAAGAATAGTTGTTTGGATACAAACAGAATATAAGAGGGCAGCAGCAATGCTGCCCTTGGTTTTAAAAAGGGCAGTGTTATTAGCCGTAGGGTGTATGGTGATAGCATGCCTTCTTGTTTTTTGCGTGGGGAAGAATGTGAATACTGCTGAGAAAATGAAGATTGGTTATGTAGCTGAAGAAAGTCAACTCACTAAGTTTGCAATTACTTATGTACAAAACATGGAAGTTATACAAAAAATGTGTATGTTGGAGGCAGTGGAGAAGGAGATAGGACTACAGAAGCTAGAAAATGAGGAGTTTGCAGCGGTAGTGGAACTTCCACAGGATATCATTCATGAGATCTTGTCAGGAAGCAATGCCCCAGCAGTACTATATTTGCCAAATCATAACAAGATAGCCAATGAAGAAGGCTTTCGCGCAGCAAGTAGCATGCTTTTTTGGGAGTTTGCGGATGCTGCGATAGGCACACTTGGCATAGCACAGGCAGAGATTTATGCAACGCCTATTTTGTTGCAGGAGCTGGCACAAAAAAGTGGATTAGAACCTGCGGTGTATGATGACACGTTGTTACAGACTATGAATGACGAAATCAATCGGTTTAATCTTCTTACAGTGGCTGCACGTGAGAATATCTTTCGTGCACATTTGTTGTCTGTCACAGAAAATGCAACGTATGCAGTGTATTATTCCAGTGCCTTTTTTACGATTTATATGCTTCTTTCAGGGCTTTTTTTTGGAATGTTTTGTAAGCGTACCAAATTAGAACAAGATATAGTGGCTAAGCGGTTGGGGGTTCCTTATACAGTACAGTTTATTGTAAGATGTCTGGCAGGAACGCTATTGATGGTAGGAGTGGCTATGTTGCCATTTTTAGTATTTTTATTTCCAGTTATACGTGAAAATGTGGCTATTAGCTGGTCAGTGCAAGGAATCGGTATCTTGCTGTTCATAATAGTAATAATGACTATTTATTTTATGACCATTTATCATCTGGTAGAGAATCATTCATCAGCATTGACAGGAATCGGGTTGTTGGCGCTAGTACAGGCGTATGTGTCAGGATGTCTGATCCCGTCTGTATTGTTGCCAGAGCCTGTGAAAGCAATAGGAAAGTTGACTCCTGCATCACTGATGAAAGCAGGATTCATGATCTTGTTCACAGGAGACAAAAAGAATGTTTTTCACATAGTCATGGGTTTGGCTCTGTGGGGATTGATTTTAGTGGTATTAGCAAAAACAACTACGAAAATTGCCAATATGCTAATATATAGACACAAGCAACATTCCATATCTTTTCGGATACCAGGCAACAGCATTAGAATTCCATCTATTGTGATGGTGTTGCTGCGGCGCTTGATGCACAGAAAAAGCATATGGATATGCATGGGGCTTGTGATTGTGCTATCAATAACAATTGTCAGGACAGAGCGACAGGCTCAAACGCAGATCAAAGCGGCTGTATATGATGAACAGGGGTGCTATTCTTCTGTTTTGGCAAAGGATACATCCTCCCTGGTCACATTTGTAAGATATGAAAGTGAGGAAGAAGTTAGACAGGCAGTGTTAAGAGGAGAGGCAGAATGTGGGTATATTCTTCCTAGAGATTTGACAAAAAACATTATAGCACAAAAAGCAAACCAAGCAATTACTGTGTATCAAAATGCGGATGCAATAGTGGTTGCCATTGTAAATGAGGTATTGTTTGAACGAATTTTTCGCGTGGCTTCTCTAGAGTGGTATGAGCAGTATATTATAGATAGAGCGGATTTTGGCAAAGACAACGATAATAGTGCAAAAGAGAACGATTCCTTTAAAAAGATGGTGGAGAGTGTTGTGGAACAATGCATTAACTCTGGAGCAACTTTTTCTTTTGAGATTGAGTATATTGGTACAGGAGAAATTATACGTAGCAAAGAGGAGGGCAATAGCACATATCCAATACAGACAGTGGTGATGGTAACAGTGATACTATGCGCATTACAGGGAGTTTTGCAGGTGATAAGTGATTGTAGAAAACGGCGATTTTATAAGAGAAATCGTCTGGTGATGGCAATGCTTACGATTCTGCTGCCAACATTGTTAGGACTCTTAACAAGCGGGGTGTTATTGGTTGCACGCATGTTTTTCTAGTGACAAAATTAAAGGACAATAAAACAAAAATAGAGGGGTATACGAGAGAGTGGCTCAAAACTCTATAAAACCTATTGACTTTATAGGAAATCGGTGTTATATATGTAATAGACATAAGTTTCTATGTCTTATAAAGATAACTTGAGAGATCTTTGATGCTTCAATCAAGGAATTTGTCTATTGTATAGAAGATTAAACTGTTCTGACATGGAGGGGAGTATGACCATATCGACGAAGGGACGTTATGCACTGCGGATTATGATGGATTTAGCAGGTCACATGGGACAAACGATCAAATTAAAAGATATTGCGTCAAGGCAAGAGATTTCCGAAAAATATATGGAACAAATTATTGCCGTGTTAAACAAGGCAGGGTTTGTGCGCAGTACTCGCGGAGCACAAGGGGGTTACCAGCTTGTAAAAATGCCCCATGAATATACAGTTGGTATGATTCTGCGGCTGACAGAAGGTTCCTTAGCACCAGTAGAGTGCCTTGCGGAACATGCACTTGCGTGCAAGAGGAAGGAACAATGTGCCACAATAGAGATTTATAAACAAATTTATGAGTCAGTCAATCAAGTGATTGATACCACTACTGTGCAGGATTTACTAGAGATTGAAGAACAAAAAAGAAAAACAGAATTAACGTGCTAATGCATAAATAAGTGGGATTGCTATATGTATTAGCACGCAGGAGGTATAGAAATGATTTATTTGGACAATGCATCTACCACTTCTGTCACGCAGGAGGTATTTGAGGCGATGCGCCCATATTTTTGTGAACAGTATGCAAATCCATCGGCTATATATAGCTTTTCGGGAACGATTATGAAGGCAGTAGATATAGCTAGAAAGCAGGTTGCAGCACTGATTGGTGCACAACACAATGAGATTTATTTTACTGCGGGAGGAAGCGAGGCAGATAATTGGGCGATCAAGGCTGCTGCGGATGCATACAAGGAAAAGGGCCGACATATTATCACATCAGCAATTGAGCATCATGCTGTTCTACATACTTGCCAGTACTTAGAACGGCAAGGGTATGAAGTGACATATCTTCCTGTGGATGAAAATGGTATGGTGCAGATAGATAAAGTAGAGGCGGCGATTAGGCCAGATACGATTCTTATTACAATTATGGCGGCAAATAATGAGATTGGCACAATAGAACCATTGCGCGAGATTGGGGAACTTGCGCACAAAAGAGGAATTGTATTTCACACAGATGCAGTGCAGGCATATGGACATATTCCACTCAATGTAGACGAAATGCATATTGATATGATGAGCATAAGTGGACATAAGTTTCATGGGCCAAAGGGAGTTGGCTGTCTGTATATTAGAAAGGGGATTCGTATCGGTTCCTTTATACATGGTGGTGCACAGGAGCGCTCACGCCGTGCAGGAACACACAATGTACCTGGAATTGTTGGAATGGGAGTAGCGGCAACTCTTGCCGCCAAACAGTTAGAAGAGAATAAAAAAAGTGAGGAAGCATTGCGGGATTATCTGATTAAGCGAGTATTAGAAGAGATTCCGCACAGCAGATTAAACGGTGATCCAGTGAAACGATTGCCAGGCAATGCAAATTTCTGCTTTCGCTTTATTGAGGGAGAATCGTTGTTGATTTTATTAGATCAGAAAGGGATCTGCGCATCATCAGGCTCAGCTTGCACATCAGGATCTCTCGATCCATCTCATGTACTATTGGCAATAGGGCTTCCACATGAGATTGCGCATGGTTCTCTTAGATTGACGCTTTCCGAAGATACAACAAAAGAAGAGATTGATTTTACAGTAGAGCAGATTAAAACGATTGTTGAACGGCTTCGTAAAATGTCGCCGCTATATGAAGATTTTATAAAACAGCAGGAGAGAAAAGGCAATGTACAGTGAAAAGGTTATGGATCATTTTAACAATCCACGCAATGTAGGGGAACTAGAAAATCCGAGTGGAGTAGGTACTGTAGGAAATGCCAAGTGTGGTGATATCATGCGTATGTATTTAGATATTGATGAAGAGGGTGTCATTCGCGAGGCAAAATTTAAGACATTTGGTTGTGGGGCGGCTGTGGCTACTAGCAGTATGGCGACAGAACTTGTAAAGGGCAAGACAGTACAACAGGCGCTTGAAGTGACCAACACAGCGGTAATGGATGCCCTAGACGGGCTTCCTCCTGTCAAAGTGCATTGTTCTTTGCTTGCGGAGGAGGCAATCCATGCAGCACTCTGGGATTATGCGCAGAAAAATCATATTGAAATAAAAGGATTAAAAAAGCCTGTAGAAGATATTGAGGAAAAGTTACAGGAGGAAGAGTACTAAAAAGTAACTGTTATAAACGATCGAATAGGAAAGAGTTTTTTCTATTTACTGCACTAGCCTTGTCAGGTTTGTTGACATTGTTTAAGAGGATGTGTGCAATAAAAAATGGGACGCACAAGCGATCCCATTTTTCATAATATTTTTTCAATCCACAGCCTACACAAACTTATATTCGATAAAAGAAAGACGTTTTTGATATAACGTAAGCTGACTTTTTTATTGTATCTGAAAAAATAGAATTAGTCAATTGAAGTATGAGTGGTCTAAATGAAGCAGGAATACTTTTTGATTAGGGGATTGAACCGAATATTGTTCGTGAACCTTTGTATGAAGGAATTAGATTTTGAGCCAGCGCTCTAATTTGTGGGGTGTTGGTGGCATGGAGAATAAATATGAGAATGACAACATTATGTTACATAGAGAAGGATGGAAGTTATTTGATGCTTCACCGCAATAAAAAGAAGCACGATATCAACCATGAAAAGTGGATTGGAGTGGGAGGACATGCAGAGGATGGCGAAAGTCCAGAAGAGTGTCTTCTACGTGAAGTAAAAGAAGAGACAGGAGTGACTCTTACTTCTTACAAGTTTAGAAGTCTGATAACGTTTATCAGCGATCAATGTGAACCAGAGCAAATGTGCCTATTTACAGCAGATGCATTTATAGGGGAGATCACAGAGTGTGATGAAGGCGATTTATTGTGGGTTCCAAAGGATAAGATTTTGTCATTGCCAACATGGGAAGGGGATATCTTGTTCTTAGAGCCAATCTTGCATGGGGAGCAACGTTTTTTTACCCTAAAATTGGTATATGAAGGGGATATTTTGACAGAACATCAAATACACTTCTATTGAGCAGGAAAGGAACTTTTTCCTACTCAATAGAAGGAGTGATAGTTGTAAGATTACAAGGTATATTTGTCAGCATTGATTACTTGATGATTAGAAAACAATGCGTTATCGCGGCTATTTTGGGAATCTTGTTCTGTGCCAATAAAGGCAGTATTGGACGCAATGAGCTGTACAGCAGGGCGCTGCTGTGGAGTACAAATCACTTTAGCACAATTTTTGATCTCTACCTGGTCATGAATCTGTTGGGATGTCACGAAGTCATCAATGAAAACGGTGGCACAGTTCCTAATTGAAATACCATCTGGGGAAAGCGCAAGAAGATCGTTGTCTAGAGTGATCTGAGGCTTATTTTTTAAAAGAATTCCTTTAATTAAAATAAGTTCTTTATAATGTGCATTGAGTTTTTGAAAGGCTTCTACTTGTTGTGGTAAAAGCTCTACATTCCCTGCAACTTCAAGATAAGAAATACGCTCAAGCAGTGGTGTACTGTCTTTTGTCAAGATTAAAGTACCATCGATATAGAGATTTGTACCATATTTTGAGAGAAGTTCTTCTGATAGTTCGGCAGAATCTTTAACATAGGAGCAGCCTTCTGGAACGACAGAAAGAGGAACCGTTTCATCCAACAACGAAAGGGCGTCTTGTATCTGGTTTTGACAAACAACGAAGTGTTTTGTATAGAACTTTATTCCTTTTTTTGATAGTGCATCGAGATCTATTTCGGGATCTGTCAAAACGACCTTTTTTTGTGCATAGTACACGGCCCCCGCCTGAGCGCGCAATGAAAAATATTTGTCAACGAAAAAGGTAGAGGACAATACAATGCAGTCATCGGGATAGACTTGCATTGAACCGTTTATTGTTACGTTTCCCAAATAAGAGGACAGGCTCTCAGGGCAACGGACCGTTCCATTTACAATGATTCGAATATAGTTTGGTAACACTTGTACAGCATCTGGTTTGATGTCAATCATACCATTTACAGTAAGTAGTATTTTTTTGTCTGTGGTGTTTTGGCCACTGATTGTATACGTACCATTTTGTATGATAATATCTAAGTCCTCCTCACAATCTAGGATTTCATCTGCATTGTAGGAGATAGGAAGATGACTAAGCACTGCTTTACTGTATTTATTTGTCAGTATCAAATCAGCGTTAATCATAATTTTTTCGTACGTAGACAGACTAGATTCTTCGATCTGACGAGTATCACATATATCGCAGTTAATGATCATTTTCTTTGTTGATTCCATAATTTCCCTCATTTCTGCGCTGCTTTTTGCCATTTTAAGTTTGTGGTTGCAGCGCGGACACAAACTTTTAGGCGTGAAAGATAGATTCTTGTTTCACCCTTAACAGGGTATTTTCCTATAGGTGTTGTGGACAGTTTTCCTTATTCTAAGGCTTCTCGTAAGTGTTTTCTGGCAGAAGATAGTTTAGCGCGCACAGTGCCAGAAGGAAGATGAAACAGTTGTCCTAATTCTGTAGAACTATATCCTTGCAGGTAACGCATTGTAAATAGAAGACGTTCCTTTTCTGGTAATACATGGAGAAGTTGCTTGCTGTCTAGCGTGCTGTAAACGTCTTCTTGCAAAGACTCTTCTGGCAAAATATCTGTTAGGGTTTCGCGGGCTGTGTGTCGAACTTTGTCAATAAATAGGTTTTTTACTGTTCGATACAGCCATGAACGACGTTGTTTTGTAGATAGAGTTGACAATACTTCTATATTGGTCATAGCCTTGACAAAGGCCTCCTGCACCAAATCTTCAGCCTTGCTTTGGCTGTGGACCATCATACTGCACCAGTCCACTAGTTCGTGGTAGTAGGTGGCATATAATTCTTCAATCATGAAAACTCCTTTCTAGGGACCGACCTACATTCTTCGAAGTTTGCCGGATTACCAGGCTGCATGACCCTCCATGCTAGAATACCATATGTGATAAGTTCGTTGAACACCTTTCATAAATAAGACGTTTGAGAAGTAATAAGTGTTGTAATTTTTTTAAGAAAAAGTGTTTTTGCTTAGTTGTTCAAGTTCCAACTAGTTTGACACAGGTCTGTTTATTGAAGGTATTTTACTACTTTTGATGATGATAGAATAGTGGTATCTAGTCTAGATTATCCATACATAGACTTAGAGTTTGCATTGATTTTTCGGCTATAATCAAATATAATACTAGATAAGAAGAAATAGGGTTAAGAGGCAGCAGACTATCACAATATAAGGAAAATAGCTGTTTAGACACAAGATGGAATCAATAGTTAAGTTTCATGTCAAAGAACTGGACAATGTGGATGTTGTTTGCTATGCAATTTAAAGCAAGAGTTTCCAATATGCTTAGTGACAGTAAATTGTTCTGATATGGGGGATTAATATGAGAGAGAGAATCGAAATTAATATAGACAAGTTATATTGCTGTCCGCGACTAGAAGAACCTTGCTTTGTTGGGATACCGATCAAACAGGGGCATCTGAGGGATGCAGATCATGTAGCAGTCTTTCAGGAGGGGAAAGCATTACCAGTACAGGCAAAAGTCACAGCTACACATAAAGATGGGGCTGTACGTTTTTTGTTTTTGCGTTTTTTAGCAGATCTTCCAGCTAATAGCAAAACATGTGTTGTTTGTGAGACAGAGTCAGATGTAGTGCCAGAGACAACTATGTTGAAGGTGGAGGAGAACATAGAGAATATTGTGGTGGATACTGGAGTCTTATCATTTGCAGTGACAAATGACAGCAACAGTATTTTTTCATATTTGGACACAGAAACCATACATTATGAGGGCAATCAGTTTGTAGGCCCTATGCTTGAAAAGGCAGATTCTACCCCGTATGATATGCATATCAAAAACTGGCAGATTGTGGAGTCTGGTCCAGTGTGTGTCATTATGAGAGCAACAGGAACCAATACAGCAAAAACGGCTGATAAAAATGTGGATTTTGTCATTACTGTGACAGCTTATGCAAAAAAGCCGTGGGTAGAAGTAGCCTATCGGCTTATCAATACCACATCAGAACTACTTCAATTAAAAGAAGTGGCATTTCATATTTTGCCTGGACAAGATTGTGTCGAGATAGAGCCTAAAAAACAGGATGTGTTTGTCACAGAAGGAATTCGTGATTTGGATTCAATACAAGCAAAGGCTCCTGTTTTGGAAGTACGCACTTGCGCGGCACGGTCTAATTATAAGACAAGCTTTTTGATTGGAAAAGCAGGGGCTGCTGTCACACAGACAATAGATGCACAAAGTCTTGTGAGTGAAGCCAATGAGCATGCGGCGGAAGTATTTTATGGTACGTTTTTTACAGATTGGACAGACGAGAATGGCGGTGTATGTGCCACAATTTTTCAGGCGCAGCAAAATTATCCCAAGGCAGTGTGTGCAGATTTAAACGGGCTTCATCTTTTTTTGGTACCACAGGGGATTGGGCAGGTGGTAATGGAGCCAGGTATGTCAAGAGAACAGAAATTTCAACTTCATTTCCATAGGGCAGAAGAACCGATTGCAGAGCTTAACAGTAGAAGTTTAATTTATCAGATGCCAGATAGACCCTATGTAAAGCCAGAGGTTCACAGACAATCAGGTTGTTATATGGATGTCTTTACAGATTGTTATGATGTGGAAGTTGAGCAGGCGCTCATTGCCAAGGCAGATGGTCATGCCAGAGCCTATGGTATGTTAAATTTTGGGGATTCTCCTGATATGAATTATACAACACAGGGAAGAGGTGGGGGAGAGATTGTGTGGAGTAATAATGAATACGATTTTCCCCATGCATGTGCTCTTTTATATGTTCGGACAGGAATCCGCAGATTTCTTGAATATATGATTGCGGCGGCAAGTCATTGGATGGATGTGGATGTGTGTCATTTTAGCACAGAACTTTTGTATGTAGGAGGGCAGTGGGAGCATACGAATGGGCATTGCAAAGGAAATGTCAGAAGTCAGGACAAGTTGATGGTCTGTTCGCATCAGTGGGTAGAGGGACTTCTAGATTACTATCATTTTACAGGAGATGAGCGTGGTTTTGATACAGCGTGTGGTATTGGGGACAATGTGCTTAGGTTGTTGAATCTGCCAATGTATACACAGGTGGGAGAACTCAATGCGCGGGAGACAGGATGGGCATTGCGCACCTTGACTGCTCTTTATGTGGAGACACACGATCAAAAATGGCTTACAAAGTCGCAAAAAATTATAGCAGACTTTAAAGAGTGGGAGGAGCACTATGGACATTGGCTTGCACCCTATACAGACAATACTGTGATACGTGTTGGATTTATGATTTCTGTGGCGGTGGGAAGTTTGATTCGATATTATAGGGAATTTCCTGATGAAGACCTTAAAAAGATGATTCTCAATGCAGTGGATGATTTGATAGAAAACTGTTATATGGAGCAGACAGGGTTGTTTTACTATAAAGAACTTCCTAGCTTAGATAGGTTAGGGAACAATACGTTGTTGTTGGAGGCATTGACAGTTGCCTATGAATTGACAGGAGATGCTACGTATTTGAAGTATGGAGAACAGACTTTTAAAAGGGCAATACAAGATCAATCTGGCAGCTCGCTTGGCAAAAAGGTGATTTATGGAGATGCTGTAGTGGCAGGCAGCGGGAGTACAAAGAACTTTGCGCAAAGTTTTATCCCACTAGTGACATATTACAAGGCAGTGTTGGAAAATAGGAGTAGAAAAGTATAACAGGTATACATGAAAAATGAGATCAATGTTTTTGACTTTTCACATCTTAAGTTTATGTCAAAATGGCATAGAAATGAGGAAAAAATGGAGAACAATACAAATATAAATGGTGTATTTAGTGGCAGGCAGCCATCTCAATCACAACAAAATCAAAAGGAAGCCCAATTGTATGGAGGTCAAATGCAACCACCGCAAGAAGGTGCTGTACAACAATCGTATAAAGATCCGATACAGTACCCATATGGAAAGCCTATACAACAACAGCTATTACATGAAACAGTTGTATCGCAATCACCATATGGAGGGACTATACAACAACCATCATCGCATGAAGTGTCTATATCACAACCGCCACTTCGTGAAATGCCTATACCACAACAACCATATGGAGATACCATGCAACAATCTTTTTGTGGAAATTTGGTTCAGGAAGTGAATGTGTCTAAGCCGGGGCTAGTCAAAAAGTTTTTTGGAGGAATTGTATTTAGTTTAGTTATTTTAGGGGCGTTTATTGGACTACAGATGGTGTTATCGATGCTTGTTATGTTCTGTATAGGGGCTGTCTATGCGCTGCAAATGGGGGCAGATATGGATCAGATAGCACTGGTAGAAAGGCTTCAGGAAATCATGTTTAGCGGTAAATTTATGACAGGTTTGACGGCGGGGCTCACAGCTATTTCTGCTATCGTTTCTGTGCTATGTTACTGGCTGATTTGGGGCAGAAAAAGGACACCGCAGGACAAAAAGTATTTTAAGGAGAAGGTGTGGAAAGCAAAACCAATTATAATGATTAGCATTTCTGCTTTTGGACTTTATTATCTAGCGTTACTTTTGACTGTGGTTATTGAATGGATAAGTCCCTCAACAATGGAGAGTTATTCAGAGATGGTAGAGATGGCACTTGGAGGAAGTGAGATCTTAGCAATGCTTGCAGCCGTGATCTTAGCGCCAATCAATGAGGAATGTATTATGCGTGGGTTGATTCTCAAGAATCTGCAAAAATACTTTTCGGTGCCAGCAGTCATTGTGATACAGGCCATATTGTTTGGAATTTTCCATATGAATCTAGTGCAGTTTATTTATGTGATTCCAGTGGGGGCTGCGCTGGGGATTGTTGCAGTCAAAAGTCGTTCAGTACTTCCTTGTATCTATATGCATTTATTCTATAATCTGATGTCTTTTGTAGTAGGACTCTTGCCAGAATTTTGTCATACAGTTCTATTTTGTGTGCTAGCGATTGTCATGAGTGCTATAGCTGTATGTATCATGTATCAGACAAACAAGCAGAAAGCCATCGCGTGACAGATTTGCAGGAGAATGGGTTTTGAGAAAGGACGGGTTTTCATGGAAGGTGCAAAAAATGACAGAAAAGATTTATTTGAGACAGTGGCAATTCCAAAAGCAGTGGCAACACTGTGTATTCCGACAATTATCAGTTCACTTGTCATGGTTCTGTACAATCTGGCAGATACCTATTTTGTTGGAATATTAAACGACCCTGTACAAAATGCAGCGGTGACTTTGGCAGGGCCTGTATTATTGGCATTTAATGCAGTAAACAATCTGTTTGGAGTGGGAAGCTCTAGTATGATGAGTAGGGCACTTGGGCGCAAGGATTACGATACAGTATATAGAAGTAGTGCTTTTGGATTTTATTGTGCATTGGGATGCGGAGTGTTATTTTCTGTTATCTGTACGATTGGAAAGATACCACTTTTAGCACTTTTGGGAGCGGATGAGGTGACAGCAAACGCCACGGCAGGATATATCCGATGGACAGTGACATGTGGTGCAGTGCCTGCTATTCTTAATGTGGTAATGGCGTACATGGTGCGTTCAGAAGGGGCATCCTTCCATGCCAGTGTGGGTACTATGAGTGGTTGTTTGTTGAATATTGTGCTAGATCCAATCTTTATTTTGCCGTGGGGATTTAATATGGGAGCAGCAGGGGCAGGACTTGCCACTTTTATTTCAAACTGTGTGGCATGTGCATACTTTTTTGTACTGTTGTATGTGAGAAGAAAGAGTACGTATGTTTGCATCCGGCCAGATAAATTCTGCTTAAACAGTGCGATTGTGTTAGGTGTTTTTGGAGTTGGGATTCCAGCTTCTATCCAAAATCTGTTGAATGTGACAGGAATAACGATCTTAAATAATTTTACTTCTGCATTTGGTGCGGATGCCGTGGCAGCGATGGGAATCACACAAAAGATCTATATGGTTCCTATGTATGTGTGTATGGGCATTTCACAAGGTATTATGCCACTTGTCAGCTACAACTTTTCAAGCGGCAACCATAAACGTATGAAATCTACAATCATTTTTGCAGGAAGTATCAGTATTGGATTTGTTGTGATGGCGGCGTTGTTCTTGTTTGTGGGAGCAGATACTGTAGTGCGACTTTTTATGAATAATGATACAATTATAGCATATGGTGTGCGGTTTATGAGAGGTTTTTGTCTAGGACTTCCATTCTTGTGTATGGACTTTTTGGCAGTGGGTGTTTTCCAAGCTCTTGGATATGGTATTAATGCATTGATATTTGCAATTATGCGAAAGATTGTGTTGGAGATTCCAGCGTTGTATGTACTCAATCACATTTTTCCATTATATGGGATTGCCTATGCGCAGTTTGTGGCAGAGTTGGTACTTGCAGTATCTGCGGTGATTGTACTATTAAGAATATTTAGAAAATTGGCGATGCAAGGGACAAAGAGCGAATAAAAAAGAACGTCTAAGAAAAGCAAAGGCTGTTTCACAGAGGAACTTCACACTCATGATTTGAGCCGCCAAAGGAGATATGGAGGATTAATATGGGTAAAGAACGGATGGGATTTATAATATGGGCAGTAGTTGGTTGTATCATGATTGGTATGGGCATTAGCGCCTTTTTTCAAAAAGAGGCAGTTGGTTTTTGGGCAAATATTGAGACTTTTCCAGTCAATGATATAAAGAAGTATAATCATGCAACGGGTAAACTATTTATTATTTATGGAGTGATTTTTATTGTATTGGGAATACCTTTGCTCAGCGGTCAAAATACACCCTATATTTTGTTATCAATATTGGGAGTAATGATAGAAACAATAGCAATCATGGCAATTTATAGCTTGGTTATCACAAAAAAGTATAAAAAGAAATAGCGCATATTGTTTATGTTTGAAATTGGCACTGCTGGTAATGTATCTATAATGATGTGGGATTAAAAATAAGGAGGTTATAAAAATGGGCGCATCAGAGGAAAAAGAAGAATTGCCCTTGGAAGTACAAGAGGCACTAGATGAGGCGGCCACAGTAGGGAATCAACTAGAGGAAGAAGGGCGATATGAGGAGGCAATACAAGTATGGCAGAAGGGACTTGCATTGATCCCGCAACCGCAACAATTCTATGAGGAAACAGTATGGTTTTTAGCGGCGATTGGCGATGTCTATTTTCAGAAAGGCATGTATGAGAAAGCACATGAATGTTTTGACAAAGCACGCGCAAATATAACGGGTGCAGGATACTCTAATCCATTTATTATGCTTCGTCTAGGAGAGTGCTGCCTAGAAATTGGAGATGAAAAAAATGCATTAGAGTATCTGCTTAGAGCGTACATGTTTGAAGGAAAAGAATTGTTTGAGCCTGATGAAGACAATTGTCCAGAGGATAATGGAGAAAAATATTTTGATTTTTTGAGAACTCATATTGATTTGGGCGAATAAAAAGCAAGTAACAAGATCATCTATGGTATCAACGCTATATAGTGCAGCGCGTTTTCACGATTGGATGCAATTTCGTCTTTTGTGGTCGCGCGGATGATCTTAGCAGGACTTCCAAGTACAAATGAATTATCAGGAATATCCATTTTTCCTGTGACAAGTGCGCCGGCTCCAACAATGCAGTTTTTACCGATTGTAGCGCCGCTTAGTATAATGCTGCCCATTCCAATAACCGTGTTGTCGCCAATAGTGCAACCGTGGCAGATGGCATTGTGTCCAATCGTGACGCCGCAACCAATGTGCACAGCAAAGTTAGCGTCTGTATGGAGGGTAGCATTGTCTTGCACATTGCTGTTATCACCAATAAAGATGGTGTTTGTGTCTGCGCGCACCACGGCATTATACCAGATTCCTACATTTTCACCGAGAGTCACTGCGCCAATTACATGTGCTCCAGGTGCAAGATAGTTCTTTTTTTCCATATAGTTTCTCCATTTCTGTTTTTGGTTTTTAAGTACGTCTTTGGATGCACTACTTAGAAGCTGTGCAATCTAATAATCGAAAGTGATTTTACTTGTCTGTGTAGTATTTTCCTGTATAGCTTATTTGATTTTGAACCTAGCTTGTTTTTCTATTTCAGTGATAGATACAAGTTTTTTAGCATTGAATTTATATAGGTGTCTACTTTCATAAGACAAAAATCGTAAACATTACAACATCAAATTTTATCATATATTTTTTGAGTAAGTCTGCCATTCTCTCATATGTTGGATAATGTTATATTTCCGTTTTCATCATAAGAATAGATATAACCATTTAGTCTATCTTTTGAATAATAACCATATGTTTTTATTGTTCCGTTTTCATAAAATTCAAAATAAATTAGCAACATATAATTTCTGAAATGTTTTATACCATTTCAGGCCGTATGGCCATCCATACTATGAAAGTCGAAGACTTTCGTAG
>CAJUHQ010000001.1:42043-79412 GCA_910586095.1 uncultured Lachnospiraceae bacterium
ATACCATTTCAGGCCGTATGGCCATCCATACTATGAAAGTCGAAGACTTTCGTAGTAATCTTCTGTAGGTAATCCATTTCGGTATTTGATATATAATTCTAAATTTCCATCAGAAAATAATTCATAATAAAGTCCAGTAAAAGGTTTTCCATTATAATATAAAAGGTCTGAATCTGGTTTGGGGTAATCAAAACCGTGTTCATCTTCATAGGCGTCTTCACTTTCTTCTATACCACCTTGGAGGATGATTTCTTCTAAAGTAAGAGGAATTGGTATATTGTTCATAGTAACCGCTTTGCTGCCTTTGACGGTTTAAATAAATGTGAAATTATAGTGTCAACTAAGAATACGGATTGTCGTTATGTTTAGTCTAGCACATTCATAGGACATCTACAAGATTCCATATATGAAAAGACAAAAACGAATTCTTCACATGACAGTGTAGCAAAGATTTGCTGGATAGAATAAAGAAAGAAGTATTGTTTGCTATAACAAATTTGTGCTTGAGGCAAAGTATATATAAGTTATGGATTGTTGACATGCAAAGATTAGGAAAAGGAGAGAACATTTTTCAGACATATCTTGCCTAGAACAAGAAATTACGTGTATAATAAGAAAGAATTGTGCATATGGAAAGATTTGTAAGAATCATATAATTGGCATGAGAATACGCTATTTTTGCCAATCTGTGATCTCATATCTATTTTGGGACTTTGTTTAAACCAAAGTGAGTGGGAAAGTGTATCATGCACAAAAGACATAAAGAAAGGGGAAACAGTCGTGTGTGCAGTCTATCAAGAACAAGAGCTGGTAAGAATTGCAAAAAGACAAAATAATAAAAAAAGAAATTATTTAGTGGTAAATCCACTACAGGGAAAACATATTCCAGTGTCACCACACAAGGCACTGAATATGTTTAGGGCACTTGCAGAACCTCTAAAGGAGCCCTATGCAAAGCAGCGGCTGTTGTTGATAGGATTTGCAGAGACAGCGACAGCCATAGGGGCAGCCGTGGCGGTGGAACTAGGAGCACTGTATATGCAAACTACACGCGAGCAGCTTTCGGGGGTGGAGTATTTGTATTTTTCAGAGGAACATAGTCACGCCACCGAGCAGAAATTAGTCAAAAATGATCTCGATTTGATAATGGATGAGATTGATCGAATTATTTTTATAGAGGATGAAGTTACTACTGGAAAAACAATTTTAAACAGTATTGAGATTCTTGAGAGAAATTATCCAAACAAAGTTCAATACGCAGTGGCCTCACTCTTAAATGGCATGGATGAGGAGGCTTTGAAAAGATATCAAAACAAAGGGATAGCACTACATTGGCTTGCAAAGACAAATCATGCGATATATCCGCAAATTGCGGAGGCTTATCAGTCGGATGGAGAATATAAGGTGTGTAGTACACATGATCTATTTTGTGAGCAGTCAGAAAAAAGTGCCGAGATTTCTTGCAAAGAAGTTCAAAAGAATCAAACTGATGTTTGCATATCGCCACAAGCATTGTGTGCACATCAAACAGTGCAAGACATTCATATAAGAAAGTTGCATATAGAACAGCCTGTGAATACAAGGCGTCTAATTGAGACAAAATCATATGTTGAATTTTGTCAAGGGCTTTATGATAAGATTATAGATCAAATGGATTTATCACAACAGGGAAACAATATTCTTGTGCTTGGCACAGAGGAATATATGTATCCGCCGCTCTATATAGCAGGTGAGCTTGAAAAGCAGGGGAAAAATGTCCGCTTTCATGCTACCACTCGAAGTCCTATTACGGTGAGTAGACAAGAAAAGTATCCACTTCATACAAGATATGAGCTAAAAAGCTTTTATGACAGTCAACGAATTACATATATCTATGATCTAGAAAAATACGATTGTGTGTTGATTTTGACAGACGCACCACAAGAGAATGTAGAAGGGTTTTGGTCCTTGATGGATGCCTTAGTACAGAGTGGAAATGACAATATTGTTTTGGTGAATTGAAAGGATGGATAATGACAAAAAGGAGTCAAAACCATGAAAAAATTAGCGATACTCTTTCCAGGGATAGGCTATCATGTAGATAAGCCATTATTGTATTACAGCAAAAAATTAGCAGTAGCCAATGGTTTTGAAGTGATGGAAGTACCATATGGAAATTTTCCAGAAGGTGTTAAAGGATCGCTTCAAAAAATGAAGGAAGCTTTTGACAGCGCAGTAAAGCAGAGTGAATGTATTCTCCAGGATGTGAAGTTTGAACAGTATGACAAAATTCTGTTTATTTCCAAAAGTATTGGAACAGCGGTTGCCGCTGCCTATGCCACTAGACATAATCTACAAACATACAATATTTTTTACACGCCAGTGGAGGCGTCAATAGATTTTATGAATCAACCAGGAATTGTGTTTCATGGCACAGAGGATGCCTGGGTAGATAGCAAAAATCTGGTGGCACTCTGCCAACAAAAAGGATATAAGGTAGAGATTACTCAAAAGGCTAATCATTCGTTAGAGACAGGCAATGTACAAACAGATCTTTACAATCTAAAAACGATTATGACGGCGACAGAGCAATATATTGGTTCAATATAACGTTCATGTCGCAACAAAGATTATTTGTGGAGAAGTACTAAGTCTGCATAGCAGACTTTTTTCACACTCATGATTTGAGTCGCAGCAAAGCTGCGACATGGGAGTTAATATGATGAGAAGTTCGTACAGCAAGGAAGATGTTATTTTATTGTTAAAGGATATAACAGGATTAGTAGAGCCACAATCAACACAGGAGCGCGAGAGATTGATACAGGCTGGAAGACACTATAGTGAAATGCTTCCTATAGAGTATGTACCTACAGACAAGTATATGCAAGTGTATCAAGAAGCACTCACAAACTATGCTAAGCCAACAGCGATGGCAGTTGGTAGAGTAGCAGATAAAATTTTAGATAAAAAGAACGATCGCGTAGTATTGGTATCACTTGCAAGGGCTGGTATTCCGATTGGAATTTTGATAAAGCGCTACATAAAAATGAAGTATGACAAGGATGTGTTGCACTACTCTATCTCCATTATAAAAGGAAAAGGGATAGATCACAATGCGATGCACTATCTTCTAGAGAGACATCGGCCAGAACAACTACTGTTTGTTGATGGATGGATAGGAAAAGGAGCTATATTCAATGAATTAAAAAGAGAGCTGGAGGCATACAAAGGTGTATTGCCTGATCTTGCAGTGGTGGCTGATCCTGCCAATATAACCGATTTGTATGGTACACATGAAGATATCCTAATCCCCAGTTCGTGCCTAAACTGTACGGTTTCGGGGCTTATCAGCAGAACTTTTTTGAGGTCGGACATAATAGGCCCAGAGGATTTTCACGGTGCAGTATTCTATGGTGAATTGGCAAAGTCGGATTTGTCCTATGCATTTATTCATGTGATAGAGCAGTGTTTTCAAAAGGATAATCCACCAGAAAACATAGTGATAAAAGGATATGGTGCAGAGGAAGTTAGGGAACTTGCAACCGCGTTTGGCATAAAGGACATTCATCTGATAAAACCAGGAATCGGGGAAACCACCCGAGTGCTTTTGCGCAGAGTTCCGTGGAAAGTACTTATTGATGAGCGATACAAAGAAAGTCCAGAACTAGGACATATTGTCAGACTGGCCCAAGAGAAGCATGTCAAGATAGAATACTATCCATTAAGGCATTACAAGTGTTGTGGGATTATCAAGAAACTGGCAGAGACATAGATGAAAGAGGTTGGTGCAGTAGTAAAGTAAGACAGCCTATGTATATAAAGGCTGTCTTATAATAAATGAGTGTTGGGTTAGCTATGTTAAGATAGTTATCAAGCTTTGAAACGATATAGATATGGTTGAACCTGTGGAGTTGGGATTTTTATAGTATTGTTGTTTTTGGGGGCAAAGTGTACAGTGGCATCGGGTATATCATGATACGTAACACCAAAGCTTTCGGCTAGTAAAAGTGTGCGAAGTGCCCAGTTAGAGTGTGTTTTGTATTCATTCATGCGCTCCTTTGCAGAGTTTGCAGATACTAGTAGATGCGAATGATGATCCCAGTTTAAGATTGCGCAGGCGTCTGCATAATCCTTTTGTGGTACTTTGTAGGCATCATTTACAACATCAATCTGGTTGGGGTGAATCACAGTTTTCCCCACAAAACCACAAAGTCGATCCATTGCAATTTCATTTAGGAGTCCCTGTTTCCAATAAGGGCCATTATAATATTCCCATACGGGACCAGAAACAACATAATCCATGCCATAGACAGTGATAATGTCAGAAAAAATAGATGCTACAGGCTGAATTTGATGTATTGTCTCTGTCTCATGACGGCGAAATCCAAACATATGACAAAGGTCATTTCCACCAACACGAATATTGAGAACTCGATCTTCAATAGCAGACAATTTATCCTTTAAGGCATAGAGAATATCAAATCTGCTTCGCAGATCAATGATTGAGGCACTTTCATATATCGGCATAGTATAGACAGGCTGCAAAGCAGTTTCGTTTACTTTAATAATTTCCTGTAGATAGGCATCTGCATTTTCGAGCGAAAATTTAGGAAGAATAAAGCCTGTAACTAAACAGGATGCTTCGCCAAGTTGTTGGTAGAGCAATCCAATTTGAAAGGGACTGCGCACGCGAATAAAAATTTTAGGAACAAAGAACTCGTCACTGACACGGCGCATGTGAATACGGCGAAGTGTATCAATCAGTTTTTGTTGGGCCTCCTGTACACAGTCATCACGGATAGTGTCTTCAAGGCACAGCGCGAGGGAATACTTAGTTCCAAAATGTTGGTTTACAATAGAATCATAGATAGTAGCGTTGTTGGCGGGACTGTACAAAAGAGCACCAACGCTATAATAAAGTACAGAATCTTTCATTACAAGCTCCGATCTGTGCAGGATTACGCACGTTATCATTTCATTCTTGTGGCAGTAAGCTAAGCATTTGCAAAGGTTATGTATTCTGCCATTTGCGACGAGAAAGATATAGATCAAAAGTTTGATCTCTTTG
The DNA here is from genome assembly GCA_910586095.1 of uncultured Lachnospiraceae bacterium. GTDB lineage: Bacteria > Bacillota > Clostridia > Lachnospirales > Lachnospiraceae > COE1. Next base: position 47,091 of record CAJUHQ010000001.1, read on the forward strand.
ATAAATATAATCAGGCGCAGTTATAATTCAATATAGCACATATAAAAAAGCGAAGCAATAGCCAGCGCGAAAATGTAGCAAGGGTTGGTTACTATTCAGCCATACCCATTTCATGTCGGGCGTCCGCCCTATAAAATCGAATATACAAAATGCCTTATGCGAGCAAGCTCCCAACAGCATTTTGTATATTCAATTTTGCATGGCTGAACTGTTACAAGGGTTGTTTCACAGAGAAGTATTAAGTTTTACGCTGTGAGGAAAGGAGCATGTATATCAATATGACCAATGAACAAAGAGCAGAACAAATTATCAAGAAATATGGTTTTGACTTTGATAAAATCTCCAAAAAAGAAATAATTGATTTATTGTGTAAGGAAATAGAGGATTATCAAGCTGGAAGTTCTGAATATATTAGAGTGTTATGTGGCTATTTATACTGTATAGGGGATGTTTCAGATATTCCCTTACTGGAAAAGGCAAAATATACGATCAATATGGACGTAGGTTGTATGGTTGATATCGAATGGATCGAAAGTTTAAAAAACGGGGGAGTTGATACGCCATATGTTCGCAATCGTGAAGAAATTATCAACTCCTTTGTGATATATTACAAAGAGTTTGAATCATCAGATGAGTGGTAACGTATATATAAATATGTACGATATAGTAGATGTCATATAATTTTAGAAACACTTTTTTCTGTTTAAAGAAAAATAGATCTTTGTGGATTATAAGTGAATATAGTAAAACAACAATAAAATATGGAGGGAACAATGGAAAATATCAAACAAAACAATCAAAAAAAATGGTGGAAAAATATAGTAGTCTATCAGATTTATCCGCGTAGTTTTGCCGATAGCAATGGAGATGGTATTGGAGACTTGCAAGGGATTATTTCTAAGTTAGACTATTTAGAGCAATTGGGGATCGGCGCGATCTGGCTATCTCCCGTGTGTAAGTCACCACAGGATGATAATGGGTATGATATCTCAGATTATCAGGATATTGATCCAATGTTTGGTAGTCTTGAGGATATGGAGCGCTTGATTGCAGAGGCGGATAAACATCAGATTCGCATTATTATGGATCTAGTTTTAAATCATTCTTCGGATGAACATCGATGGTTTCAGGAGGCAAAAAAGAGCCGTGAAAATCCTTATCATGACTATTATATTTGGAGAGATGGCACAGAAGAAGTAGTGCCCAATGACATGAAGGCAGCTTTTGGCGGTTCAGCCTGGGAGTGGGTTCCACAGATTGGGCAGTATTATTTTCATCAGTTTTCGGTTAAACAACCCGATCTAAACTGGGAGAATCCAAAATTGCGCCGTGAGATATATGATATGATCAATTGGTGGATTGAAAAAGGAGTGAAGGGTTTTCGGTTAGATGTGATTGACCAGATTGCAAAAGAACCTGATCGCCATATCACTAATAATGGGCCACGACTTCACGAGTTTTTGAGGGAGTTGAGTAAAGAGACATTTCAGAGAGCAGATTTGGTCACCGTTGGGGAAGCATGGGGGGCAACAACAAAGTTAGCGAAATTGTATAGCAATCCAGACAACAGCGAATTGTCAATGGTTTTCCAGTTTGAGCATATTTGTCTAGATCAGATTAAAGGTAAGGAAAAATGGGATTTGGCACCATTGCCTTTTATAGAATTAAAAAGGGTTTTTGCACGATGGCAGAAGGAATTGTATGGACAGGGATGGAATAGCCTATTTTGGAATAATCATGATTTGCCGCGCATTGTATCACGTTGGGGAAATGATGAAAAGTATCGTGTGGAATCAGCAAAAATGTTAGCAATTTTACTTCATGGTATGCAGGGAACTCCTTATATTTATCAGGGTGAGGAGCTTGGCATGACCAATGTCAAATTTAAGATAGACGAGTATCGCGATATTGAGACGCGCAATCTCTATCAAGAACGGCTAGAAAAGGGATATGCCAAGGAGGATATCATGCGTTCTATCTATGCAAAGAGTCGTGACAATGCGCGCACACCAATGCAGTGGAATGATGAAAAGTACGCAGGATTCACACAGGGAACACCATGGATTGGGGTGAATCCAAATTATCGAGAAATCAATGCTGCCAACCAGATACAGGATAAAGAATCTATTTTTTCTTGTTATCAGACATTGATTCGACTCCGAAAAGAATATCCTGTATTCGTTGATGGAGAATTTGAATTGTTAGCAGAAAAGGACCCTGCTCTTTTTGCATATACCAGGACAAATGCGGATGCGCAAGTTCTTGTAATTTGTAATTTTTTTGAAAAAACAATAGACTGTGCGATAGAACCTGATCGGTCCATGCAATTGTTAGTGAGCAATTACAATGATGAAGGGCAACGCAAGACGTTGCGTCCATACGAGGCGAGAATATATTATAAATTAAGATAAGCTTTTTTGTTCCATTTATGTTGTGGATGTGCTATACTAAATCAAAAGTTCGATTGAAATAGGACAAAAGGTGATAGCAATGGAACAAAGGAGTATAAAATACCGTCATAACATTATGAGTATTCACTCGATTGAGGCATTTGGGAGTGTGACAGGCAGTGTACATCCAGACCCCAACACACATCAGTTGTGCAAAGATGTCTATTTTGTCAGGGCGCTGGGAGTGAATGTGCAGTATACAGAAGATATTGTAAAGCTGGATAATAGGATGATACAGTGCATGAGAGAGGGAAAACTGTTGTACAAACGGGTTGATGCATTGCCAGCAATCTTGACAGCAGAGGATGCAGCATTTTATGCGACATGTTTTGATAAATGGCAGGACAGTCAAAGAACTCATATGGAGACAAAGTGCTTTCAACAAGATCCAGACTTTGCGAATACAGTAGGGCGCGCAGTTGCTGATGTCATAGAACAATATAGGTTTGTAAAACACAATATGTCTGAGACAATCATGAAAAATTTTGTGGTCAAGCTTGCGCTCTGGTTTGACTTTATTATGGATGGTTTTTTGGTAAATTGGAATGAAAGAAGCACAATCAAAATAGTGTTATCCAATATTACAAAGGAACAAGAGTATTTGTTTTGCTATATGTTGACATTGGTAGGAGCCGATGTGTTGTTGCTTTATCCTAAGGCAGATCTACTATATACTCAACAAAAACTTAGTGATCTTTCTGTGCAACTGCATGTGGGGAGCTATTGTGATTTGGAGATACCAAAATATATTGAACCATCAAAAAATATAGGAGTACAATCAAATCATCATGTAAGTGGAACAGGGCAGATACAAGGTGGAAAGTCGGCATCTAGCGCAGAGGAAACAGGCAAAATCAGGGTAGTGATACCTGCAAGACCAAAAAGAAAGTCATCATCAACACCGACGCAGGAAAGTGTACCTTCTTCATCACAGCAGCGCCCACAGGTACAGATTCCGCGGCGTGCTACTTCTAGTGAGACAGGCAGGCCTTCCGTTCCCGTTATACGATCAGGGACAAGACAGGAGAAAAGTTTTGAGGAGCTTGCACTGTTGGCCTCCTCGGTGGTGATGATTACCATACATGGCCAGTCAGGGGAGTCAATGGGAACAGGATCAGGCATTATGGTGGGGCGCGCGGGATACATATTGACTAATAATCATGTGGCTAGCGGTGGCAGATATTATTCTGTCAAGATTGAGGATGATGACCAGACATATAATACAGATGAGGTTATTAAATATAATTCAGTGTTTGACTTGGCCGTTATTCGAATAAGTAGAACATTGAACCCCATTCCAATTTATCAAGGTTCCCAGAAGCTTGTTAGAGGGCAGAAAGTAGTGGCAATCGGTAGTCCACTAGGGCTTTTTAATTCTGTGTCCAATGGCATTATTTCAGGGTTTAGAATGATGGGGAATGTGGATATGATACAGTTTACAGCACCCATTTCACATGGAAGTTCTGGCGGTGCGGTGCTCAATATGTATGGTGAGGTGATTGGAATCAGCACGGCTGGAATAGATGACGGGCAAAATTTAAACCTCGCAGTTGGCTATGAATGTATCAATATGTTTGCAAGGGGCTTCATCTAAGTCACACTCGTTGCAGGAGGAGAGGATTTGAGCCAATATAAAACAGTAGTATGAGGACAGAAAACTCTCAGATAAAAGTAATTTTAGATAAATAGATTAATCATAGATTAATGTAATATTAATATTGCGTGAATGGCAGCAGAAAACTTGAATGTAGTCTGTCAATATGGTATAATTGCGGCTATAGAAGCAAAGTTTTTAGGGTTCGATTTTAAGCTTCTACTATAGCGTTGTGGAGTTTCGGAATGGAGAAAATCAATGTTTGTGCATAATAAAATACAAAAACTAAATGATTTTTTTGCCGAATTGGACAGTAGACCAGACAAGTGTGTGTATTTTTATCGAATTAATGGCTACACAGAGGAGATTGGGCAGTTTATACAAAAATACTATGCGACTGCAAGGCTGTCAGGGGTTATTATAGAGGGAAGAATTCCCAATCCAGACGAAAAAAATCTGGATTATTACGAAGAAATAATGGGAAGAAATTTTCAGATGAGTGTTGCGTTCATCTCATACAGCCTAAAAAAATGGTTGCCGCGGATGAACGATTATCAGCGCGAAAATATGGCTAATTCCATTTACAATACGTTAGATACTCTCAGAAAATCCGGCAAAAATGACAATATGCTTAAAAATGCATACATAAAGTTTATGTGTTGGCTCTATTATAAGTTTGAGCGCATTGCCAATTTGTTGGGTGAAAACAAGCTTCCTAAAATTTTGTATGAGGGAGAGGTCAGTAATTATGAGTTGCTTTTGCTAAATGTACTTGCCAGCGCAGGTTGTGATATTGTACTTTTGCAGTACAATGGAGATGCAAAATATTTAACATTAGATGCCTCTTCACAGATGTCAGACAGTTTAACGATGCCAGGGATGCAAGCATTTCCGCAAGGATTTAGCTTAAAGCGGGTTCGTGACGAAATACAACATGCTCTAAACAAAGAACGAATTTATGGGACGCGCCCACAGATTGTAAATTGCACAAATGCCTGGATTGAGGGCAAAGGATTTTGCGACTTTAAGAAGAGTGTCACTACTAGAGGAGAGGACCCAAAGCTTTTTTATAATTGTTATTATCGCATAAATGGCGTGGAAGATAAGCGTACCTATATCAATGATCTGTATCAATTACAGTTAGAGCTGCGAAACAATAATCGCAAACTTGTTATTATCAATGAGACAATACCACCTCCTACAATGGAGGAGATTGAGGCAGTAAAGCGCAAAAATTATGCTAAGATAGAGGATATGTTGTTAGATTTGTCCTCCAATATACGATATACGACCAATATAGAATTGCAGCGCGTTATGATTAAGTCATTTTTAGATGTCATGTTCCAGGAGGAAAAACTCCCAGATATGAATATCAGAAAGCTGACCAATAAAGCAGTGCATTTGATTTGTTGGATTGTGCGTTACCAGAAGGAGTTGTTTCCTGATTGGAAGATGCCAGAGGTAGGCTGTTTTATTCATTTAGGTCCTTGCAAAAATGAAAATGAGTTGCTTTTTATAAAATTTTTGGCACGGATTCCAGTGGATGTACTGATTTTAAATCCAAATTTGAATACAAAATGTAGTTTGGAGGACAGTTTATTATATGAGATTAGTTTTTCTGAATCATTGCAGGTAGATCGCTATCCACAGGAAAGTACAGATGTTCAGATGGGAACGATCGCATATCACGCGGAGCGTGAATTGGATTCTATCATATACCAGGATACAGGGATATATCGCAACCAACAGTATGGTAAAGCCAATTCGATCACACTTCAAACGATGTATGAAGAGATTCAGATACTGTGGAAAGAAGAGCTAAAGTACCGACCTAATTTTAGCACAGACAATGGTGTGGTACTTTTGCCTGTGATATTTGCCAAAATATCAGGCGTCAAGGACGCAATGGTGTCTAAATATTGGACAGCTATAAGAGAGCTGATTACTGATGATACATTTGTGGTTAAGACAGTGCCCTATATTGACACAACAATGCCTAATGTAATTAAAAACTTTGCGACAGAATTTTATAAAAATGGACGTCTTCAAAAGAAAACGATCAAAGAACATTCTAGTTATCCATATGGCTTTTTGCGCGAAGAGATGCAGGAGCATATTCTAGATAAGCTTCAGTTAATGATCGATCAGAAGTTGATAAAGGGGACGTTGGAGAATGGAACAGAGTACACGATTGTGTCAACTATCCTCAATCTGCCAAAAGAGATTGTACGACTGATTCAAAAGTTTGATTTTACTAAGGCAAATCCTAAATTTGTCTATTTTAATACAGGAGAAAAGATGATCTCCTTAGAAGATTCTATTTTGGCAGTGTTTTTAAATCTAGTGGGATTTGATGTATTGTTTTTTGTGCCAACTGGATACCAGAGTGTGGAAAAATATCTGAATAAGCGCTTGATGGAGGAGCATCAAATAGGGGAGTATGTGTATGATTTGCGCGTTCCCAATTTGTCTCCACTTCCAGCGAATACGAAGACATCATGGCGCGAAAGGATCTTTGGAAAAAGATAAACTAACAAAACAGTAGTGGGCCAAAAAAGAGAGAAGAAAGTATGTGAACACTAGAGATTTTTATAGGCAAGTATTATCATGTAAAGTTGGTGTTTGTCAACTACATGAAGAAATTGTTGAAAGTAAGGTATGTTCAACTAGTAGTTTTGAGTGTCTGCTTTAGCAGACAAGTGGGAGTAAGAGTGAAAGATTGTATAATCTTCACGCCCAAGTTTGTGTCTGCGCTGCACCCGCAAACTTGAGATGCGCAGAAAGCAGTGCAGAAATGAGGAAAAATATGGGATTGGATTTTAGTAAAACAGCGACACAGACACCGACAGCAATGGGGATGGCAAGTAATAAAAATGAAATTGAAGTGGTGGAAAAATATGATATTGTAGAGGACAGACAGCAGATGAATGCTGCTTTAGTAGGTTCACAAGAGGTAGACGACATTGTCAGCACAATTGAAGTCAACAATCTAGAGTCTATCGTATCATTTGGTTCGCAGGTGGCTGAGGAGATTTCAAAGGCATCTGATGTCGTGCTAAACAATATGAATATGTCACAACTTGACGATTCTAGTGAAATGCTTAACACGCTTGCGCGAATTATGGATAAATTTGATGTGGATGAACTCAAAGAAAATCCAACTTTGTTTGGAAAGCTTTTTGGCAATATGCGCAGACAGCTTGAGAAAATTCTTGACAAGTATCACACAATGGGCGAGGAAGTAGATAAAATTTATGTAGAGCTCAAGAAATATGAGTCAGAAATCAAGCAGTCAAACCGCAATCTCAATACAATGTTTGAGTCAAATGTGGATTATTATCATGAGCTGGTCAAATATATTTTAGCGGGTGAGCAAGGCTGTAGAGAGCTACAAGCATATATTGCACAAAGGCAGGCTGATATGGAGGCGACTGGCGATAATTCTATTCAGTTTGAGCTTACTAGTCTTAACCAAGCGCTGATGATGTTAGAGCAAAGAACACAAGATTTACGGACTGCGGAGAATGTTGCTATCCAGTCAATCCCAATGATTAAGGCGATGGAATTTAGCAATATGAATCTGGTAAGAAAGATTAATTCGGCCTTTATCATTACCTTGCCTGTATTTAAGCAAGCTCTTGCACAGGCAATCATGCTCAAACGTCAAAGAATGCAGGCAGAGGCAATGAGTGCACTCGATGCTAAGACAAATGAGCTCTTGATTAGAAATGCTCAAAATACTGTAGAGCAAACAAAACTTACAACAGCAATGGCAGCAGGTAGCTCGATTAAGATTGAAACACTGGAAACAACCTGGAGAACGATTGTGGATGGTATCAACGAAACGCGACAGATTCAGGATGATGCTAAACAAAAACGCATTGAAGATCAGGCGCGACTCGAAACTATCAAACAGGAGTTTAATAGGATGTATCATATGCCCGAAAAGAAATATAATTAATTTTTAAGGAGGAAAGAAACATGCCAATTAATTTATCAAAGGGACAGAAGGTTGATCTGACAAAGGGAAATCCAGGTCTGAAAAACATTATGGTTGGACTAGGCTGGGATGTCAACGCGTTTGATTCTGGTGCAGATTTTGACCTGGATGCAGCAGCCTTTTTGCTTGGTTCCAATGGAAAGTGCCCAACAGAGAAAGATTTTATATACTATGGATGTTTGACACATGTAAGTGGAGCAGTAAAACATATGGGCGATAACCTGACAGGCGAGGGAGAGGGCGATGATGAGCAGATCCAGATCGATTTGACTAAAATTCCTGCTAATATAGAAAAGATCGCTTTCACCGTAACAATTTATGATGCAGATGTGCGCAGACAAAATTTTGGGCAGGTTTCCAATGCCTTTATTCGAATCGTGGATGAATCCAACAATACAGAACTTATTCGCTATGATTTGGGAGAGGATTTCTCCATTGAGACAGCCGTGGTAGTAGGAGAGCTTTACAGACATAATGGAGAGTGGAAATTTAATGCGATTGGAAGTGGTTTCCAGGGTGGTCTTGCAGCACTATGTGGTCATTATGGAATAGAAGTTGCATAATTAATTTTGTAGCGTTTATTTTATAAAGTAGAAATGGAGGGCAATACACGATGCCAATTAATTTGCAAAAAGGGCAGAAGGTTAGTCTTACAAAGGATAATCCAGGACTTACAAAAGTAGTAGTTGGATTAGGTTGGGACGTCAATGCATTTGATACAGGTGGGGATTTTGATCTCGATGCAGCAGCTTTTTTAGTGACAGATACAGGAAAAGTTTCAAAGCCAGAAGATTTTGTGTTCTATAAAAATCTGAATCACCCATCAGGCAGCGTACAACATATGGGAGATAACTTGACGGGCGCAGGTGACGGCGATGATGAGCAGATCAAGGTTGATTTGTCAAAGGTGCCTGAAAATATCACAAAGATTGCGTTTACAGTCACAATTTATGAGCCAGAACAGCGCAGACAGAATTTTGGTCAGGTCAACAATGCATTTATCAGAATATACAACGAGGTTACAGGAGAAGAGATGCTGCGTTACGATTTGGGTGAAGACTTTTCAATCGAGACAGCCGCTATATTTGGTGAATTGTACAAGAGCGGAGCAGAGTGGAAATTCAATGCGATTGGAAGCGGTTTTCAGGGCGGTCTTGCAGCACTGTGTGCAAACTTTGGTGTAGATGTGGAATAAAAAGAAGAGGATTTCTAAGTTTGTGTTTTGGACCAACTTAGAAATCCTAGAACTTTGTTAAAAAGTCTTTACAAGTGGAGGTAGAAAGAAATGTCGATCAGTTTACAAAAAGGGCAGAAGGTGAGCCTGTCAAAAGAAAATGCAGGACTTTCTAAAGTGGTTGTAGGTTTAGGATGGGACGAAGTAAAGCAGAAGAAGGGCTTTTTTGCTCCAAAACCTCAGGCGATTGATTGTGATGCATCTGCACTTTTGCTCAGAAACGGCAGACTTTGTGCAAAGGAGGACATTGTCTACTTTGGAAACCTCATGCATCCGACACGCACAGTTCAGCATATGGGAGACAACCTAACGGGTGCAGGTGAAGGAGATGACGAACAAATTGTAGTGGATCTCGCGGCGATACCTGCTGAGTATGACAAGATTGTGATTGTCGTAAATATTTATCAAGCAGTTCAGAGAAGACAGCATTTTGGTATGGTTGAGAATGCATTTATCCGTCTGGTAGATGCTAGAACCAATACAGAGATGTGCAAGTATAACCTGACAGATAATTACGCGAATATGACCGCAATGATTTTTGGTGAGATTTATAGACATAACGGTGAGTGGAAATTCAATGCTATCGGGCAGGGAACAACAGACCCTGGACTAGGAGATCTTGCAAACAGATATATATAAGATAGAAGATGAGGAGAATATGAAGCAATGAAATGTAATGGACTTAATGACAAAGAAGTCGAGCAGTCGCGCGAGAAATATGGTTCTAATACTATACCTGATTCGGAGCCTACCACTTTTTGGGAGGAGTTTAAGGAAACATTTGGCGATCCAATGATTCGGATTTTGTTGGCGATCGCTGTTTTGATGATTGTAATGTTTTTCTTAGGCTATGCGGAAATTTATGAACCATTAGGAACAATTGTTGCGGTGTTAGTCGTGGCATTTGTATCGGCAAAGACCGGTGTGGCAAGTGATACCAAATATCGTGAATTAAAAGACAGCACAGAAAAGGATAAATGTAAGGTACACAGAAATGGTGTGGTTACAGTTATCGAAGTAGATGATGTCGTAGTAGGCGACAAGATTCTACTACAGTCTGGTGATAAGGTCCCAGCGGATGGTATCTTGATTGACGGTGCACTTAAGGTTGACAACTCCGCATTGAACGGAGAGGCTGAAGAGTGCAAGAAGACAGCAGCAGATGCAAGTGTGCAGCTTGCGGATGATATTACAGGTGATACCTTTGTGGATGCCCACTCCCTGTTTCGTGGCGCCGTGATTTTTGACGGAGAAGGAATTCTAGATGTCAGAAAAGTCGGCTTAAAGACCATGATGGGAAAAATGGCTGAGGAAATGCAGGAGGATGAGCCAGATTCACCTCTCAAAGTGAAACTGGCAAAACTGGCCAAGCAGATTTCAACGTTTGGCTATATTGGCGCAATTGTAATTGCACTATTTTATTTGGTTCATGCAGTCCTTGTATTTGACGGAGGCGTTGCAGGATATTTTGCACAGCCAGTTGAAGATATTGTCATGAATGTAATCAATGCCGTTTCACTTGCAGTAGTCATTGTTGTCTGTGCAGTTCCAGAGGGACTTCCGCTTATGATTTCTCTGGTATTGATGCAAAATACTAGTAAGATGCTCGACCACAATGTCCTTGTCAGGAAAGCAGAAGGTATTGAAACGGCTGGTTCATTAAATATTCTCTTCAGTGATAAGACGGGTACAATTACAAAAGGATCATTAGAAGTAGTAGACTTCTTCTGTGCAGATGGAAATTCAATTGAGATTGCACAACTGACTAAGCACAGCAAAGTAAAAGGGCTGATGGATCTAGCAATCGGTAAAAATACGCAGTCCATGTTTGATGCTTCTCACAGAGTTATCGGAGGCAATGCCACAGATCAAGCACTGATGAAGTTTATTGGAGAAGATACATTCAAGGCATTAGCGGCCAATACAGAATATGTGATTACAGCACAGCAAGGGTTTAATTCTTCCAACAAGTTTAGTCAGGCAAGAATCGATAACTTAGGGAAGACATTTTACAAAGGTGCGCCAGAAAGACTTTTGGCAGCAGCGACAAAATATCTCGATGCAGATGGAGTTGTCCGCGATATTGATAAAGCAGCGCTTGACAAAAAGATTGATGAGCTTGCTGCGAAGGCGATGCGTGTGTTAGCATTTGGTTATTCTCAGAGTGCGTTGGTGGAGAGCAAAATTAATGACGATATTGTTATTATAGGTCTAGTTGGTATTCGTGATGATGTGCGTCCTGAAGCTAGAGATGCGATCAAGGAGGTACAAAGTGCAGGAATCCAGGTAGTTATGATTACAGGAGATCGTCTTGAGACTGCTGTTGCCATTGCAAAAGATGCAGGCTTGTTACAGAGTAATGATGATATGGCAATCGCGTCGGCACAGTTAAACGAGATGACGGATGATGAAGTTAAGAAGATCATACCAAAGATTAGGGTGATCGCACGTGCACTTCCTACAGATAAATCGCGCATGGTAAGGCTTTGTCAGGAGATGAATCTAGTAGTAGGTATGACAGGAGATGGTGTAAACGATTCTCCAGCCCTAAAGCGTGCAGATGTAGGATTTGCTATGGGAAGCGGCACAGAGGCGGCAAAGGAAGCAGGTAAGATTGTTATTCTCGACGACAACTTTAAATCTATTAAGGATGCGATTTTGTATGGTAGAACAATCTATCACAATATTTTGAAGTTCTGTAAATTCCAGTTGGTAATCAATGTCACTGCGGTAATTGTCAGTGCGATTGCGCCATTCTTCGGTGTGGACGAGCCATTGAAGGTAACGCACTTGCTGTTTGTAAACTTAGTTATGGACAGTCTCGGTGCGATTATGCTTGGAAATGAGCCAGCTCTCGAGAAGTACATGCGTGAAAAGCCCAGAAGAAGAGATGAGAGTATTGTAAGTAAGCCTATGATGGCACAGATCCTGATTATGGGATTGTGGCTTACGGTTGTAAGTTTTATATACTTGAAAGCGCCATTTTTTGTCAATCTCTTTGCAAATGAAGCACAGCATTTGACAGGATATTTTGTATTGTTTATTGTAAGTGCATTGTGCAATGGGTTTAATGTCAGAGATGATGGATTTGGTATCTTTAAAGGACTCGATCAAAACACAGGATTTTTGAAGGTATTTTTCTTGATTATTCTTGTGCAGTTTGTGATTGTCAATGCGGCTCTGATTCCGATCTCTGTATTTACTTGGATAGGGAATATGTTTAGCTGTCAGCCGTTTGGCATCAAAGGATGGATTGCAGTGATTCTTTTGTCACTCACAATGATACCAGTAGATATGGTAAGAAAAGTGTTTGTAAAGCAAAAGTAAGAAAGTTCTCATTATAGAAGGATGCCATTTAGAGAAAATTGAAACTGGTTTCTAGAAAGGTGCAATACAGCGACTTTGTGTTGCACCTTTTTTATGCACATGGACGCGAAGAGGAAGTATGCAGCTAAAGCTGCCCGCGCGCAGGAAAGAAACCTTTTTTCTCTCAATTTTTAGGAGAGAATATTTGAGGGATAGGGGGATTTATGAAAAGAGTAGTGTTTCACACAGACTTAGATAACACATTAATTTACTCATCTCGATATGAAAGAAAAGATCATGATTTAGGGAAAGATTTGCGATGTGTAGAACAATATCATGAGCAAGAAGCTTCTTTTATCACACAAAAGACATATCAGCTTTTAAGAAAGGTACAGGAGTATGCGTGGATTATTCCCACCACAACTAGAACAAAAGAACAGTATCAGCGCATTGATCTGGGTATAGAATTGCCCTATGCACTTGTCTGTAATGGTGGTGTACTTTTAAGAGAAGGCAGAGAGGATGAAATATGGTATCAAGATTCGTTAGAGTTGATAAAGAGCAGTCGTTCGGAGCTTTCAAAGGCATTAACATTTTTAGAACAGGAAAGACGTAGAACTTTTGAATTGCGTTTCATCAAAGAACTTTTTGTATTTACAAAGTGCAAAGAGTCAGAGAGTGTAGTGGAGAACTTAAAGCGTATAGTAGAAGGTACTCTTGTAGATGTGTTTTATAATGGGAATAAAGTTTATGTAGTTCCCAAAGCATTAAGCAAAGGAAAGGCCGTAGAAAGATTTCGCAAAATCATTAGCGCAGAATGTGTGATTGCAGCAGGTGACAGTGCTTTTGACAAGACTATGCTTGAGGCAGCAGATTATGGAATAGCCACACCGCAGCTTGCCAAGCAGTATTCATTTGCGGAACATGTAAAATGCCCACCATCAGATATGCTGTACGCAGAAGCTGTGCTTCATACAGTACTTGGACTATGTGATGGCAGGCAATAAGAAACAAAAATTTTACAAAACACAAATTTACTATAAAAGTAGTGATTGAGAGGCTAATTTGGTCTTCGACCAAGGCGTCTGCCATCCATGCTGATATCAATACCGCTCGCTCGTTCATTGGGCTGGATGATTACAGATACTGGTTGATGTGGACCCCATTCAAAAGCGTAGGACTCACCAGAGGATTGACCAATAAAAGTTTTCCAGTTGACATCCATTTTGAAACCAGGATCGCAAGGACCTGAACCCATCCAGCAAACTACTGCGTCGGGATCGACTGATAATGTACTTTGCGTCTGGACGTTACTTAGTACAATAGGGTTGCCATCTACAAGAATTGCCACATAGGCATTGGGGCCTGTTCCTGTGAGGGTGGAGGTGGCCAGTCCCTTTTGGGAGATGACACCACATCCGATAAAACGCACATCGTATTTGCAGTCAGCAGTAAAAGCAAGAATATTCTCTGATTCTATAGAAAGCATTTCGCCCTGTGCAAGTTGATATACAATCACATGCTCACTGTGATTAGCGTAGTATGTAGTGCAGTCGCCATTCATAGTGACCTTCATAAGTGGCAGATTTTCGCCTGTCACACGGCGCATAATAGAGCCTATTAGGGCTTGTCCAACACTTCCTTGGGGACCTAGTAGGATTTTTTCAAATTGATAGTTTTTGTTTCCAGCATTTTCACCACAGATAAAGGCACCTGCTTTTGTAAACAGAATATCGTTTCCTCTACAAGTGACCTTTAAAGTCAATTCGTTTACAGTTTCAAATTTTAACATGTCATACCTCCTTGTATGTCCAAATGGCTGTTGGCTTAGATGGTTTGCACACCGTAAAGAGAGCACAAACCGGCGAGATCTTTTGCCACGCCATTTCCAACAGCATTGAATTTCCAGATACCATTATGTCGATAGAGTTCACCAATCATCATAGAAATAACGTTTGTGTAATATTCGGTCATCATAAAACTGACCAGTTCCTTGCCAGACGAACCTAAGATTCGAATATAGGCGTCTTTTATCATGCCAAAATGAAGATGGTTGGTTAAGGCATCATTAATTGTGAGAACAAAAACTATTTTTTGAATACGCGCATCGAGTTTCTTGAGATTAACTTGAATCTTTTCGCGATCTTCAATAGCAGATGGAATAAACTCTGTACTTTGGTCTGGGCTAAGAGTCTGGCCATAAAATACAAACCAGGAATCGCCAAAAACCTTGCCATTTGGACCAAGTAAAAATGCAGATACATCTACATCGCACCGTGTATCTGTGACATTCCAGCCAAAACAGGCGTCAACCGCATCGATTGGAGCAGAGGAAAGTACTGACTTTTGTCCTTTTTGTACCTTGTTCTGAAGAGTAGGAAGGGTCCATACTACAGTAGCAGCATTTGTATGTTGCTGTGAAGAAGTAAAGGCAGGCTGTGCAGTCTGAGACTGCTGCCCAGCAGTAAAGGCAGGTTGTACAATCTGATTGGGCCGAGTGGGAGAGATCTGTTGTGGTGAAGCAGGTACAACAGTAGATGGACGAGGTATAGGAGGAGAAGTAGATTGCCCATATATGTGAGATTGGATAAAGGTATTCATAGTATTACGGTTTTGAATACTGTGCGGGTCTGATATATTGATGGACAAAATGGATTGACGATCCATAGCGCCCTTTGTGTTCATCGGTATTGTAATCATGAAAGTATCCTTCCTTGGATGCATAATAAATAATTATTTGATTGTCCTACAACGAAATACGATCAAGTATATGATTTTCTAATACAAAATCATACTCAGAAAGAATTATATCATATCCCTTTAAAGAATACTAGCAAAGTTTCGGAAAGATATATTGCTGCTTGTGTAATATGTTTGCAAGGTTTCTTTTTAGAGAAGGATAAATAATAGTGAAAGATATATAGATTTTACAACAGAAAAAAGGCTCTGTTTTTGGTTGAAAGCAGGCCTTTGCAATAGTCACTTATTAGTTTTCTGTCCAAGTGTCAAATCGTGTAGATACTTGTGGATCATATAGAGGGCAGCCAAATTCATTCATAATGTTTATCAATTGATTTAACGTTTCATGACTTGTCTTATAAGAACAATCAAACCGCACAATCTGTTTAGTAGTAAAAATTTCAAATTCACCTTCACCCTCTTTGAGATAATGGTTTGTGTCCAATTGTGTCCAATCCGAAAAAACTTCTGCAATCTTTTGTTGAATCGCATCAATAGGAAGATCTTCCACCGACTCAACAATGTCCCCATCACAACATGCGCTCTCATACACGTGTTTGTCGTCATGAGATACTCCTTTTTTGTATTTCCAAAAGTCCAAATCCATACTCATCTTTATGCACTTCCTTCTAAATATGTAGATTTTTAATTTTATAGGTTCTTGTGTTCACAAATAAATCAATTTCTATGATTTATTCATAAATCTTTCTTTAATTTTGCCATCTGTATAATAAAAACTGTAAAATAAAAATGTAAATCCAATACAAGATCCAATGATAATTGAATTTTTAATAGAAATGTGAAGAAATAGCAGTAAAATGCTTACTACAATTTCTACTATAAATAAATATTTTCCCAGACGAATATAAATATCTGGAGCAATTTGTTGCGCATATTCCCAATGAGCTTGCGATTTTCTTGCGATAGGAGTAGAATATCCGTTTTGTCTATTCATATCTGATATAGGATATTTCTTTAAGAGAGTGCCAACTAGAACCATTACAAATGGCACAATAAGATTAAGTAATAATGATGCCCACATATATATATATCGCTCCCTTCTTAATGAGAACAACTGTCAGCAGTATAGTCCACATCTCTAAGCTGTATTTAAAATAGTAGTTGACTATTTTTTGAGAAGTTCTTTTTTCTTTTTATATCACATAAAGTTTCCTTTTTGATAAGGTGATTGATAGAGAGAATACTAGGTTGAAATAATTATTCCAATCCAATATAGTATAACATAAACTACACAAGAAATCACCACTTTTCATGTTCTGTTTTCTGAAATTGTTCTTCTTTATCACCAGTTTACAACTTTTTAGAAAAAAGATACAGCCCTATATTCTTGATTGTATAATGAAAGCGATAAACAAAATGTACACAAAAAGAAATGAGATTGTCATTGCAATAAACTGCTTTGACAAGAAATGAAGTAAAATAAAATAAAATAAAACGTTCCCCATCTTGATTTAAGAGTCCACAAAGCAAAATCATAGTGAACTATCATACAATATAATCTCATAATATGAACAAAATAGAGATAAATAAATCGTATTTGAAAAGATATTTGGCATTGATGAATATGTATAAACAAATAAGAACGTAAGTTCTAGTGATTTTATACCAGAAGTATAATGACAATCAACAAAATATGTGATATAATACAAAAGAAATTAAAAAGAGGCAAGTAAGATCAGAGAAGGAAACGATAATGAACAGAACAATTAGCTTATCAATAGATTATATGAATGGGAGACTTTATGAACAGGCGCTGAGTCAAAAACAGAGTCTTTATTTTGCGTATCCATATAAGGTGAGAAAAAGGCTGATTGTATTAGGGTGAAATCAGGCAGAGAAGAAATGATAAGCTGTCAGATAATTACATTGTAGAGAGGCTTTTTGGGAAAACCACTTATCTTGTATGGAAAGTAATACAAGAGGGTGGTATTTTTTATTTTATAAAAATATCATAAGTTTGGTCATAGCACAACTGTCAAGTGGATTAATTGTTTGATTGAACAGATAAGGAACGTGTTAGGAGCACAGAGAAAGGAATAGGGTTATAAGGATGTTTGAGATTAAGGGAAAAGTCAACACCGCCATTTGTTATGCAACCGTTGTGGAGGAGGAAGCCATAGAACAGATTCGTAGAATGTGTGATTATGAGTTTGCACAGGGAAGTAGAATTCGCATTATGCCAGATGTTCATGCGGGAAAAGGATGTACAATTGGTACTACTATGACTGTGACAGACAAGGCAGTTCCCAATATTGTGGGAGTGGATATTGGATGCGGAATGTATACAGTAAATTTGGGTATGGCAGATATTGATCTAAAAAAATTTGATGAGGCAGCGCATTTTGTCCCATCTGGAAAAAATGTGTGGGAGGGAAGACAGGAAAAATTTGATTTGACAAGTCTTCGATGCTACAGAAGCCTTCGTGATACCAAACGACTCGAGCGCAGTCTCGGTACATTAGGCGGTGGCAATCATTTTATTGAGATCGACCAGTCAAGAAATGGAGAAAAATTTCTTGTCATCCATTCAGGCAGCCGCAATTTAGGGAAACAGGTGGCAGAGATTTATCAACAGCTTGCAATTGATTTGAATAAAGGAAAAGAAAACTATTTTCAACAAAGAGACGAGATTATTAGAACGTATAAGGAGCAGGGTAGGCGCAAAGAAATACAGGAAGCATTAAAGCAGATCGAATGGAAAAAAAGAGAAACGACAATGCCAGAAGACTTATGTTTCTTATATGGAACATATTTTGAGGATTATTTACATGATGTGGAAATTTGTCAGCAATTTGCACAGAGAAATCGCGAAAAAATGGCAGAAGTGTTATTGGAGAAAGCGGGAATAAAACAAGAGCAAGTATCTAGAGCAGAATCATTTCATACTATACACAATTATATTGATACAAAGGAAATGATTTTGCGAAAAGGTGCCATTGCTGCACATAAGGAAGAAAAGGTACTCATACCAATCAATATGAGAGATGGAAGTGTGTTAGCTATTGGCAAGGGAAATAAAGAATGGAATGATTCTGCGCCGCATGGAGCAGGACGCCTTATGTCTCGTACAAAAGCAAAAGAAACACTTTCTATGGAAGAGTACAGAAAGGTAATGAAAGGCATTTATACTACTTCTGTGAATGAGGAGACATTGGATGAGGCACCTATGGCATATAAATCTCTAGAAGATATTATTGATGTGATTCGGGAGTCCGTTGATGTGATTGATATTATGAAACCAATTTATAACTTTAAGGCAAATTAAGGCTATGCATAGATGAGGCAAGCACTGCGCGGACAGTGTGCTAGATATCAGGATTCTTGACAGTTTTATCCCCCAATCTTGCCTAAAAACGCAATGGCAGAATACAATGCGTAATCAATCTATGTTGTTGCTAGAAATATAGTGCCAGAATAGGAGGAGATCAAAATGGTCGAAATTCCAACTGTTGATATGGTTAAGACAGGAGAGAATATTATGAAACTGAGGGAGTGCACAGGCTTGTCTGTACGAGAGTTACAAGATGTGTTTGGTTTTGCTACTCCACAGGCAATATACAAATGGCAACATGGAACAGCACTGCCAACGATTGACAATTTGGTGGTGTTAGCAGCAGTATTTCATGTAAAAATTGATGATATTCTAGTACTGAGTGATACGCAAATGAAAATTAGCGCGTAATCCTTCATTTATGTATAGTTAGCGTGAAAAAAGTCTGCATAACAGACTTTTTTCACGCCGAAAAACGCCAAAAACAGGCGTTTTTCATGAAATGTTTGTGTTGCAAAGCAACATGACGGGAAGTTTGAGAAAGGGGGCTGATTACTGGTATGATTATATTGTTTCCATCTAGTTATCTAAGAAGGGATAAAGTGGATGAGGATCTACAAGAGGAGTATGATGCCGCTCAAAAGGCAGGGTTATATGATATTGTGCTGTTTGGATATGACCAATGGATTCAGGAAGGAACGTTTGTATTAAATTGCAAACCAGATACTATGCAAAGAGGCGTTTATAGAGGTTGGATGATGAAACCAGAACAGTATCAAGTATTTTATGACCACCTTCTAGACAACAATATTTGTCTTAGTACTTCGCCCAAAGAGTATGCACAGTTTCATCTTTTTCCCAATATTTATCCATTTATTGCACAAGATACAGCAAATATATTGCTTTTTCCAGAAAATGAACCAATTGATATTGATGTGGTAAAAAAACAATTTCAACGTTTTTTAATAAAAGATTATGTAAAATCTGTTAAAGGGACAGCATTTCCACCTTATTTTGATGAGAGTATTACACAGGAGAAATTTGACTATTGGATGGAAGTGTTTTATCAATATCGAGGAAAACTGTTTACAGGAGGGATTTGTATCAAAGAGTATCTTGACTTGAAGCGGTATGATGCAAAAACCAATGAGTACAGAGTCTTTTATATCAATCATCAGATTGCGTCTATCAGTAAAAATTCAGGGCAACCTAATTTTGCGCCACAGCCGCCCAATCAACTTATAGAAAAATATAGGCAGCTGCCAGGGAGTTTTTATACGATAGATTATGCACAGTTACAAGATGATACATGGAAAATTATTGAAACAGGTGATGGCTCAGTGTCAGGATTGTCGGATTCTCAGAATAAAGAAACATTTTTTAGGGCACTCTATTGGTTGGGTGAAAAAGCTTAAGAATGGAGGAATGACTTATGTTGATGCCTAGTTTATTTGGAGAATACTTATTGGATGATTTTTTTGATGTACCAAATTTTTCACGGTTGAACAAAGTTGAGAGCAGCAATCAAAACATTATGCACACCGACGTAAAGGAAAAGAGTAATGAGTACGAAATAATAATGAATCTTCCTGGATTCAAGAAAGAAGATGTCAAAGCAGAACTAAAAGATGGGTATCTTACAGTCAACGCGGTTACTAGTACTTCCAATGATACAAAAGATGAGGATGGAAAATATATTCGTAGAGAGCGTTATAGAGGTTCATGTAAAAGAAGCTTCTACGTAGGGGAACAAGTTACTTATGAGGACATTAAAGCAAAGTTTGAAGATGGTGTTCTTAAAATGAATATACCAAAGTATGAGGCAAAGCCCGCAGTAGAAGAGAAGCATTATATTGCGATTGAAGGATAACAAAACCTGTCACCAATTTTGGTGATAGGTTTTGTTGTATATAGAAACATATAGGAAAAAGTGACGCGTAGTGGAGAAGAGTATTTCTTGTTTGATGATATAGGGACATTCAACAAAAGTATTTAATAAAGATTTTTCTTGAAAAAACAATGAGGGCTGATATAATAGGGATAAGTGATATTGATGCTTGTATACAAAAATAGTATGGAGGAAGTGATGATGGAGACAAAGGACAGACTAGCAGCATTTGAAGAAATGTTGGTACAAGTTCAAAACCGTTATCAAGATACCACTGCAAAGATGGAACAATTGAAGGCAGATGGAAAGGTGAAGTCAGCCACATACAGGCAATTGATGGGAAATAAACTAATGTATCAAAATATGTTGTCTCTCTATCAAGTACATGGATTAGTGGAGACATTATAGTGAAAACGAAGGAATACAATTTCTACTATGTAGATAGTCTACTATGTAGATAGATCAAGAATGGAGGTTTGGTATGGGACTGTTTGGGAAGAATAAGAAAAAACAGACAAATGCAGAGGAACCTGTTTTGCAACAAGATCACAATAAAGAAGATTTTGCAACACGTCCAGGAGGTATTTTTATTGTTCATTTGTTGATGAATAAACCTTGTAAGATGCCAGAACCTGAGAAAATCTTGTCTGTTATGGAGAAACATGTAGGAAAAGTGGAATGGTGTACTGATGACAAAGAGGAAATTAGTACTGCGGCAAAATATTATCCCATTAGCATTGTAGCAAAAGATCATCCAGTAGAATATGTAGATGGAACAATAGCGCCTCCCTTTTTTCAAATTGCAGAATGTATGGAATTTGATGAAAAGAGAGTGATTGATGATTTATCTAGAACACAATTTTGGAATCATAAAGAGGATTATGAGCAGATTTTATCACGCTGTCATTATAATGTGATGGCTACAGACTTTATGGCAGGTGAGCTTCCTGCACAAAAGCGTGCAGATCTTGACATGGATTATATGGAGGCTTTGGTAGAGCTTTTTCCAGAGTGTGAAGCGGTTTATTTTAGAAATTCGGGTAATTTGTATCTAGCAGAAGAAATACGAACACATCAGATTCCACGTGAAAATCGATATGTTCATTTTGCAGTGAATGTTCGCTTTTTTAATGTACAAGGCAAAGAGGATAAGGTAATTGATACATTAGGAATGTCACTTCTAAAGTTGCCAGATTTGCAGTATCATTTTCGGCCACAACCATCAGAAGATGACACTAGGCAGATGGACCCAAACTGGGTAGTACATCACGCGTATAACATGGCAACCTATATTTTAAAAAATAGTCCTTCTGTCAACGAGCGATTTATTATAAAAAATGGGGAGACAATTGATGGTATTCGTGAAGGCCAACTCGCCCCCGATATTTTTTGGAGATGTCAATATGAGGATGCTCTGATTCAGCCGCGGCGGCTAGTTTTAGATATATGTATGAATGAGTATGCTGCTGGAGAGCGATAAGAATAATAAAAAAGTGTGATACATAAGAAATAGTAGTTAGAAAGAGCAAACAATTGTTTTTTGCTACAAATTCGCATATTGAGAAAGGAGAAAATAATTAATATGGCAAATAAGTATACCGGAACACAGACAGAGAAAAATTTGGAGATGGCTTTTGCGGGAGAGTCGCAGGCGCGCAATAAATATACCTACTTTGCATCTGTTGCAAAGAAGGAAGGTTATGAGCAGATCGCAGCACTCTTTTTAAAAACTGCTGACAATGAAAAAGAACATGCAAAATTGTGGCTTAAGGAGTTGCAACAAATAGGCGATACACAAGAGAATTTGGCCGCAGCAGCAGATGGAGAAAATTATGAGTGGACAGATATGTATGCAGAGTTCGCAAAGACAGCCGAGGCGGAAGGCTTTTTGCAGTTGGCAGAAAAATTTCGTAAGGTGGGCGCAATTGAGAAGCAGCATGAAGAGAGATATCGCACTTTACTGAAGAATATTGAGGAATCATCTGTTTTTGAAAAGAGCGAAGTCAAAGTATGGGAATGTCGCAACTGTGGACACATTGTAGTAGGTACCAATGCTCCAGAAGTCTGTCCTGTATGTAGTCATCCACAAAGTTACTTTGAGATTCATGCTGAAAATTATTGACTATTTTTATTGTAAAAGGACTAAAATTTACAAATAAGAGTGCGCATTTGGGACAGACGTTGTATAGGTACCAAATGCGCTTTTTGTATTTTGTGTATAGGATAGTTTTTGGATACTTTCGTTATTTATGAGTGTGCTAGGGCATAGTATAGGAGGCTGTAAAGTATAACAACAGACATATAGAAAAAATTTATATGTCTTTTTGAGAATGATGTGCCTTGCGATATTGTAAGGGGGACATGCCAGTCAATCGCTTAAACTGTTCACTTAGATTTCCAGAGTAGAGATACCCTGTTTCTAGTGCAATTTCAGTGATTGATTTTTTTGTGTTGAGCAATAAATGTTGTACATGACGTAGTCGAATATCAGTTAGATAGTCTGAGTAGTTTTTCCCCGTCTGTGCATGAAATAGTCTAGAAAAATGGGACGCAGAATAACCAGAGAACAATGCAGTGGCCTTGAGAGAAGGATTTTCTTGATAATGTTGCTCCATATAGTAGATTGCATCAATAATAGGAGGTGTTAAAAGCGTAGTATGTATCGTATGTTGTGTATCGGGGGTGAGACGATATTCTAGAATAGCAAGCAAAAGATCACAGAGTATACACTGGAGACGAAAATTGGTGTAACGTCCATTGGATTGATAAATTTCTAGAAGCTCCTCAAAGTATAGACAAATTCGATGCTTTTTTGTGTCAGAAAAACGGTTAAATAGTCGTGAGTAGACATCTTCTAAAATAGTATGCCCAAAATCATTAATAAGCGGATAGACAAAAGCTGGTGTAAACTTGATTAGATAACGGTGATAAGGGGTGTCAGAGAGTGGAAGAGACCTGTGGTAGACAAAAGGAGGCATAGTGCCAATATCGCCTTGGTGCAAAGAGTAAGAACAGGTTGGAGTAACTAATACTCGATCTCCAGAAATACAGTATCCAATTTCATAATAGTTACTAGAAGCCTCCATTGTAGGCATTGTGTAACAGGAATCCAAGTATCGTTTTTCAATATAAAATAGTGTATTTTCAGGTAGCGGTTTAGACATAAGTAAAATAGTTCCTTTCTCTGAAGATGCTTCAAAAGTGGGGATAACAAGAAGAGTATAGCATCAATTTGTAAAAATTGAAAGAAAATTCACAATAAACTATAAGAAAATCACAAAATGTTGTTATATACTAATTATATGAGGGAACTGCCAACGAATAGAGTGCAATGATATGACAAAAAATTTGAAAGCCACTTTATATATCAAATAAGAACTAAAGTACATTAAGAAGGGAGAGGAGTTGTAACAATGAAAAAGAACTATTTTCTAAGCAATATGTTGTGTTATTGGTATATGCCAATAATCGAAGTATTGTTGTTGTGCCTGCTCAATAATGCAGTGGTTCGAGGCAATACGGTTATCAGTGGAGTGATTGACCAGATGCTTGCAGGAGATTCTATTGTGTTTAGCAGTTTTTTGATAGAGTTTGCAGTGCTGACAGCGGTGGGATTTGTGGCGGCGTTTGTGGCTAGCGCAGTTGGATCAAAGTATGGGGTGCTTGTGTCTACACGGTATCGTAGGCAAGTAGCCCAACATTTATATCAGATGGAATATCAATACTTTGACGATCATCATTCAGCTTCTATTCTCAATAAGGTCAACGCAGATTTAAATGAAGCAGAGCGATTTTTGACAGAGACATTTGTGATGCTTTTGACGGATGGTATTTCAGTGGTAATTTATGCAAACTATGTGAGACAGCTTGATAAAGGATTGTTCATTTTAGTGTTGGTATGTTATCCACTTGTTCTTTGGATTGCAAATAGGCTGGTGCAAAAGATTAGTAGTTTGACACAGACCTACCGCGAGAAATCAGATATCATCACAGGAATTGCACAGGATGTACTCAATGGTATCTTGATTGTGCGCAGTTTTGCATTAGAGGCTCATTTTCAGAACAAAATGCATGCAGCAGCAATGGATTTAGTAGACAACGAGGAAAGGCGTGCTAAAATTTCCAACACAGCACTTTTAATTAGAAAATTAATTCAGTGGATTCCAAATATTATCTGTGCAGTATATGCAGTGATGCTTGTTATACAGGGCAATTTAAGTATGGGGCAACTGTTAGCATTTATTTTAGTACTTGGAAAATTAGTGGAGGCTTTTGTGGGGATTCCTTTTAATATGGTGGATGCAACAGGAAGTATTGTGGGAATACGGCGTGTGGAAGAACTTTTGCATGTTGAAAAGGAATTGTCAGGAGACAAAATAGAACCAGTAGATGAAACAATTGCGATTGCTTTTGATGATTTAACATTTGGCTATCATAAAGACCATCCTATTTTGGAACATGCGACGTTTTGTGTGCGAAAAGGCGAAAATGTGGCTTTTGTAGGAGAGTCAGGCGGTGGTAAAAGTACAATTTTTCGTCTGTTATGTGGTTTTTATAAGGGACAGCAAGGACAGTACCGATTGTATGGAAGAGACTTTGCAGATTGGGAGGTCTTTGCAGCAAGAAAACAGTTTGCCCTAGTATCTCAAAATATTTTTTTATTTCCAACGACTATAGAAGAAAACGTACGATATGGTGATTGGGAGGCATTAATAGAGAGGGTGATTGATGCCTGCAAAAAGGCAGAGATTCATGATTTTATAACAAGTCTTCCAATGCAATATCAAACAATCGTAGGAGAAAGAGGCGTGATGCTTTCTGGTGGGCAAAGACAACGCATTGCAATTGCGAGAGCAATTTTAAAAGATGCGCCTATTCTATTGTTGGATGAGCCAACTTCTGCAATTGATGAAGGGACAGAACAGGAGATTCAGCGGGCGATTGCCAGAGTAAGTACAGGAAAAACGTGTCTTACAATTGCTCACCGTCTGTCAACTATTCAACATGCAGACAAGATTTATGAGGTAAAGGATAAAAAAGTAAGAGAGGTGGGAACGTATGCGCAGTACATGGAAACTGTTTTGTAGGACAATGCGCGTGATGGGAAAACGCCGTTTTTTGTATTATGGATCGATTCTTACAATGAGTGTTGGGATGGCAATGTTCTCTGTGCTTGGGTCTTTTTTGACAAAAGGATTGGTGGATATCGCACAGACAGGAGCCTATCATAGTTTACTTTTCATGATTATAGCAAGCGTAGTAGCAGGTGTGATTTCATTGTTGGCGTATCGAAAGGCAGCCATTATCTACAATGTAGAGGCAAAACGTGTGTATGGTGTTTTGTATGAAAAGATATTGGATCTGGAAATGAATCTACCATATGCCTATTACGAAAAACATCACAGTGGAGAAATCTTATCAAAAGTTTCGTATGATTTAGGCAGAATGGGCGATATTTATGGATCACGGTTCCGGAGGATGATTATGCCTTTTTTGGAGGTGGTGGTCTATCTGATCCCAATGTTGCTACTTTGTCCACAGCTCACATTGTGCCTAGTAGGAGTCAATGTTGCTATGATGGCGTTGAATATGATTTTGGCAAAACCTTTTCAAAAAATCAGTCAGCAATTGTCGCAGATTAACAGCACAATGACACAAAAGCTCTCTGATTTGTTGCAGGGAATGGAACAAGTCAGGATGTTTATGCATGGAAAAAAGACAGTGCAGGAATACATCGACAAAGCTAGACTTTATGCCCAAAAATCCAATCGAAAAATTGTGATCCTAGCATGTCTTGAAAGTGCAAACAGAGGATTTGATTTGCTTTGCTGTCTCGTTTTTCTGACAATAGGAATCTTTTTTGTACACAGAGGCTATACTACATTGGGTGCTTTAACAGCAATTTATTCACTATATGGTAGCTTTTCTTTTCAGTTTTTGCAAATGAACAAATATTTGCCTGAGCTAATAGCATATTTGACATATGCACAGAATATTTTTGATCTGTTAGAGGAGGAGCGCGAGTGTGAAAACTGGTATGAAAGAGGAAATGTACGCGGGATTGATGAGGATGCGGATGATACTTGGATGATATCGATGAATCGCGTAAGTTTTTCTTATAGTGAGAAAAAAGTATTACAGGAATATTCTCTTGTGGTGCAGCGCGGAGAGTGTGTGGCGCTTACAGGAGTTT
This sequence comes from uncultured Lachnospiraceae bacterium, assembly GCA_910586095.1. Classification (GTDB taxonomy): domain Bacteria; phylum Bacillota; class Clostridia; order Lachnospirales; family Lachnospiraceae; genus COE1. The sequence continues at coordinate 73,787 of CAJUHQ010000001.1, forward strand.
CTGGATGTGGCAAATCTACCGTTTCTAAGTTATTGTTGGGTTTATATCCCATAGAGGCAGGGGAGTTGAGTGTGATGGGAAATTCAGTGAGACATATCAGCAATAGGGAGCTTAGAACATTTTTTGCCTATGTGCCACAGGAACCCTATTTGTTTGAAGGCAGCGTTCTAGACAATATCTGGATGGGAAATTTACATGCATCTTATACAGATGTCATAGAAGCTGCAAAGATTGCAAATGCGCATGAATTTATAGTAAGATTAGAAAATGGATATGAGACGCAAGTTGGAGAGCGCGGGAATCGACTTTCTGGTGGGCAGCGCCAGCGCATTGCAATTGCGCGTGCAGTGCTAAAGGGAGCACCTATCCTGTTGATGGATGAGGCAACTTCAGCCCTGGACAATGAGTCTGAACATCTTGTCAATGAGGCAATGCGCAGGATGCAAAAGGTTCGGACAATCTTAATGATTGCCCATAGGACCTCGACCATTCAGATGGCAGATCGGGTTTGTTCAATGGAATAATTTGTGTAACAGTTCAGCCATGCAACATTGAATATACAAAATGCTGTTGGGAGCTTGCTCGCATAAGGCATTTTGTATATTCGATTTTATAGGGCGAACGCCCGACATGAAATGGGTATGGCTGAATAGTAACAAGTTTGTAAATATCGTTTATTTTTGCTATAGACGAATCCAAAAAATGTGTTATGATAAAGGTTGAATATTAAAAAGGAAGCATGGTTGTCAATGTGGAAAAAGCCAATTGGCTAAAAAAGGGAAACAAACAAGAAGGGGTGAATACATGAGACAACAGATAGAGAACAGACAATTTGATGAGGAACGCGCGCTGTATCATGCACAAGAATGTGATATGAAACACTGTGTTTTTGCAGGACCAGCCGATGGGGAATCCGCTTTAAAGGAAGCGCGGGATATTTCACTGCAAGATTGCAGTTTTTCTCTGCGCTATCCATTGTGGCATGTGATAGGGTTTTCGATGGAGCGCTCTGTGATGGACGAAAAGACGCGTGCAGCGATCTGGTATGCACAAAAAGGCGTTATACAAGATTGCACATTAAACGGCATCAAAGTGATACGGGAGTGCAATGATATCACGTTGACAAATTGTATTGTAGATTCGCCAGAATTTGGATGGAAGAGCAGAAATATTGTGCTACGGGATACCAATATTGCATCGGAATATATTTTTATGGATAGTAGGGATGTAACGCTAGAGCGTGTTTCTATGACAGGAAAGTATTCTTTTCAGTATATGGAAAATCTCGAAATTGTAGATTCGGTGTTAGATACAAAGGATGCGTTTTGGCACAGCAAAAATGTAACGGTTCGCAACAGTGTGATAAAAGGAGAATACTTAGCTTGGTTTTCGGAGGGGCTTACTTTAATTGATTGCAAGATTATTGGCACACAGCCATTGTGCTACTGTGAAAATCTAAGACTAGTCAACTGTACAATGGAGGATACAGACCTCTCTTTTGAGTATTCGCAAGTGGAGGCAGATATTCAGGGACACATTCTTTCTGTCAAGAACCCAAGAAAAGGCACTATTGTCGCTGATAGTGTAGGTGAGATAATTATGGAGAATCCTGTGATGGAGTGCAGCGGGCAAGTGGTGATTCGTCAAAGCTAATGTAGGATGCAATTATTATGAAAGTCTTCGGCTTTCATAGTATGGATGGCCATACAACTGATTTACTATAAAAGTTCTAAATTTACATACTTTCTAAACAGTTATATTTATGTAAGGTAGAGTCCGTATAGGCGATAGATGTTTAGAAATGATAAATGGAGTTGATTATTGTACAGCGAATGAATATAGTTTATACAATAGAAAAATAAAAAATAGGACGCTGTCTAAACTGAAATGCTATTTTAGTTTGGACAGCGTTATTATATTTAGTATAAAATTAGAGCTTTAAATACGCCTTTTTGCATCATCGCAGTAAACTTATTTTGACAGGAAGATTAAAAAATGCCATAGAAAACGACAGAAATTATTTTGTGAGTGATATTGTGGATAATGCATGAACAGATGAATAAAAAACTGGAAAATGTTCCATACTTTGCTTATACACAAATATGAAAATTTGGGAAGGAGGGGAAGTATGGGACAGGCAGTTTTGCCCATTAAAAATGAAGGCGGATATTATGAAATTCGTCTGGAAAGTATAGGAGGTTTAGGCGCAAATTTATGCGGAAAAATGTTAGGAGAATTAGGAATACGTCATCTTGGACTCAATAGTGCTAGTTTTTCAAGCTATGGTTCAGAAAAGACAGGAACTCCTGTAAAAGCATATATACGATATTGTGAGGATAAGAAAGCGATTCGGGTTCATTCTCCTGTTATCAAACCACATTTATTGGGAATATTTCATGATGCACTTTTGCACAATGATGGAATTTTAGAGGGATGCACAGCACAGACCACTCTTGTTCTAAACACGCAACAAGAATCAAAAGAGGTAATTGCAAAATGTGCTCAGGCATCAGAGGTGTATATAGTACCTGCGCAGCGTATTGCAATGGAGACACATTCTAGAATCAATGTCGTGATGTTGGGCGCAATGGGGGCTGCGATGGGATTCGTCCCACTAGAGGCAATTAAGCAGGTCTGTGAGGAAAATCTAGGAAAAAAGTATCCAGATGCACTTGCTGCTAATCTTGCAGGAATTGAGAGAGGATATCATGAGACGGTCCGCATTCAACTGGAGAAAACAGGAAAAACGGATACAGAAAAAAACTCTTGCACAGAACAAGAGTTAGGGTATGAAACGGCGCCGATTGGGGGAATCAATCCACATATTGGCAATAGTGTTATTGCTGATTTATCCCCTTCTAGGCAAGGGTATATTCCTATTTTTAGGCCAGAAAAATGTATTAATTGTGCTCTTTGTGACTCAACTTGTCCTGACATGGTATTTCAATTTCAGAAGGGAATTTACAAGGACAAAGAAATGATGGTCAACAAAGGGCTTGACTACTATCACTGCAAAGGTTGCCTGCGCTGTGTAGCAGTTTGTCCGACGGGAGCGCTAGTCAAAGGAATCGAGGCGCAGAATCCACACAAAGAACATTTTTTGCCAAATCAAGATTTGCTGCGACAGCCCAATTACTATGAGAAAAGTGGAGCCGACGGATATATTACCTCAGAGTCTTACTTAACAGAAAAGCGAATTGCAGGAGGAGAGGTATAACAATGCGAATGTTATGCGTATGGATGTCGGCAGTACAAATTTCGTGGGCCAAGAAAGGAGCGGGGGTATTACTATGGCACAACAGATAGTAGAGTATGCGAGTGGAAATGAGATGGCTGCGATAGCAGTCAAACAGATTGGTTATGATCTGATGGGATATTATCCCATTACACCATCTACTCAGATTGCAGAGAATCTTGATTTGATGCGCGCAAGAGGAGAGACAGATCTAGAGATGATTGCAGCGGAAGGAGAGCACAGCGCAGCAGGAATTTGTTATGGTGCATCTGTTGGTGGCGCACGTGTGTTTAATGCCACTAGCGCAAATGGTTTATTGTATGCGATTGAACAATTGCCAGTGCAGTCTGGTACAAGATATCCAATGGTGATGAATGTTGCGTGTAGAACAGTTTCTGGACCGTTGTCCATCAAAGGAGATCACAGTGATCTTATGTATATGCTCAATGCAGGATGGCCGATTCTGTTTGCCCATTCTGTCCAAGAGGTATATGATTTCAATTTGATAGCGCTTCGGCTTGCAGAGGCAGTAAAACTGCCCGTAGCGGTGGCGTTTGATGGATTCTTTACAAGTCATCAGAAACGCAGATGTTACCGTTTTGAGCAGGATGATACAGTGAAGCAATTTATTGGCAAGAAAAAAGAAAAGTATCCTTTTTTTGATCTGGAACATCCCATTACAGTGGGTTCGTATATGAATGAGCCAGATTTGATTAACAATCGATATCAATTGTACCAAGCTATGGAGCAGGCAAGAAAAGTGCTTCCTGCCTTGTACGCAGAGTATGAACAACTTTCTGGCAGATCTTACAAAGAGTGGGAAGGGTACTGTCATGAGGATGCAAAAGAGCTTCTTGTTGTGCTGGGCTCCTCTTTTGATACAGCGATGGAGGCTGTGGATATTTTGCGCGGACAAGGCAAAAAAGTAGGATTGATTACCTTACATGTACTCAGACCATTTCCAGCTAAAGAGCTTTGTCAAGCGTGTGCTCATGCAAAACAGGTGCTTGTCGCAGACAGACAAGACAGTTATGGCGCAGATGGAGGAAATCTTTCGTTAGAATTGCGTGCTGCATTTCAGCGATATAAAGTGCAAGCTCAGGTAAAAACACTGGTGTATGGACTTGGCGGAAAGGATTTTTACGTCGAAGATGCGTTACACATGTTTGAATGGTTAGAGAATGACACCATGCCAGAGTTTGCCTACTATGGTATTACTCCAGGAGTACAAAAAAAGAAGGAGTCAGAATTTTTTGAACCTGTCACAGAGGAAAAAACAAAATTGGGAATCGTTGAAGTGGTTCATGGGGAACAGGAACTCACAGTAAATGGCGCAACATTAAATGCTACTGCACAAATCAAGAAGCGTTTGGCTCCAGGGCATGGGGCATGTCCTGGCTGTGGAATTCCAGTCAATCTGAATCTGCTGCTGCGTGGTATAGAAGATCCTGTAGTATTTTTATTTCAAACAGGTTGTGGCATGATTGTGACAACAGGATATCCACGCACAAGCTTTAGAGTACCTTATCTACACAATCTATTCCAAAATGGTGCAGCGACGCTGAGTGGTCTTGCGGAAGCATGTCGTCGCAAGCAAAGGCGCGGTGAATTGCCACAAGGAGATATTGTGTTTATTATGGTCAGTGGTGACGGAGGGATGGATATTGGAATGGGATCTGCTCTCGGAACAGCACTCAGAGGGCATAGATTATTGCTTTTTGAGTATGACAATGGGGGATATATGAATACAGGATACCAATTATCCTATTCTACACCTAAGGGAGCGCGCAGTTCGACCTCGCATGTTGGAGAAGCACAATATGGCAAGACATTTTTCCATAAAGATATGCCTCAAATTATGGCGGCGGCCAACATTCCTTATGTGGCAACTGTGGCAGAGTCAAATCCTACTGATTTTATTCGCAAGGCAGCCAAAGCCGCAGAGTATGCCAAAACACAGGGAGTTGCTTATGTGAAAGCACTGTCGGCATGTCCGCTTAACTGGAATGACCGACCAGATTTAGAAAGACAAGTGATTGGGGCAGCAGTGGATTGCTGTTACTTCCCGCTCTATGAAGTGGAGCAAGGCAAGACAAAGCTTAGCTATGATCCAGAAAAGAGTAATAAAAAAATACCTGTGCAGGACTGGTTGATGAAGATGGGACGAACAAAGCATTTGGGAAAACCAGAATATCAAGATATTGTACAAGAATTACAAAATGAAGTGGATAGGCGTTTTATGCGCCTAAAAAAGAAGGCAGAACATTCTTCATTATAGGAAGGTCTTTTATATAAACGTCCATCAGGCACAGCCTATCGTCTGCCGGGCCGCATGGCCATCCATGCTATGAAAGTCGAAGACTTTTATAGTAGGATCAAAGATATAAACGT
>CAJUHQ010000001.1:79512-90056 GCA_910586095.1 uncultured Lachnospiraceae bacterium
ATATAAACGTTCATCAGGCATAACCTATCGTCTGTCGGGCCGCATGGCCATCCATACTATGAAAGTCGAAGACTTTTATAGTAGGATCAAAGAACCAGGCACTTATTGAATTGATTGTTGATCGAATAAGTGTCTGGTTTTTTATGACACTTTTCTTGTATTTTCCAGTACGATTCAATATAATAGAAAAAGAGATAATTGACTCAATGATAAAGCTAAGTCACTACTATATTAACCAAGGAGGAAAGTATATGAGAAGAAAAAGAATAGGTATGTCCCTTGTCCTTTTAGTTCTATTTTTGGTGTTTGGCAATGCCTGTACATATGAACCAGCCTCTCCCGTTTCAAAAAACGAGACACAAAAAACACAGGGAAGTTCGGGTATACAAGCAACAGAAGCACTTACTTACGAAGAGGCATCGACCGCCACATATGTGTATACAGGAGAACCGTTTATAGAAATTCATGGAAATATTCCATTTTTTGAGGAGGATGAGTATACACAAGAGGCATTTGAGGAATATTCTCCTTTAGATGAGTTAGGACGATGTGGCGTTGCATATGCCAATATATGTACAGAAGTCATGCCAACCGAGGAGAGAGGCTCCATTCGGTCTATAAAGCCAGCTGGATGGCAAAGTGTAAAATATGATGGTTTGATTAATGGAGGGTATCTTTATAATCGCTGTCATTTGATTGCACATGAATTGAGTGGAGAGGATGCCAACAAACAAAATCTGATTACAGGTACACGGTATATGAATATTGAAGGGATGCTTCCATTTGAAAACGAAGTTGCCCGCTATGTGAAAGATACACAAAATCATGTTTTATATCGTGTTACTCCCATCTATACAGATGATAATCTTTTGGTGGATGGAGTGCTGATTGAAGCATATTCAGTAGAGGATGAAGGCAGCGGGATCTGCTTTTGTATCTTTGCATTTAATGTACAGCCAGGTATTGTGATAGACTATAAGACAGGAGATAGTCATATTGCAGAGGATGCAAGCAATTCTAATCAAGATGAGGACAAGACAGAGTATATTGTCAATACTGGAACGCAAAAATTTCATGATCCGTCATGTTCGAGCGCGACCTCTATAAAAGAGCAAAATAAAGAAACAATATATGGAACGCGCGATGAACTGATTCAAAGTGGTTATGAACCATGTGGAAATTGTAAACCATAAAATGCAGAACTAAAAAACAGCAATATCGCATCTGATGCGGGAGTGATTTTGGGGCGAAAGGACAAGACCAAAAATCACTCCACGTATAGGGCATCAGAGGGGATAATGCGGGACTAAGAATAAGGAGAAAAAATGTTTGGAAAGAGATTCGTGAAGTGGGGATGTATAGGTGTTGTTGTATTGATGATGTTTTTTCTTGTGCCAGGCAAAATCAACAATGCAAGTACAATGCCTAATACAGACAGTACAACGCAGACAAATGAGACACAAGACACACAAAAGCAGATCGAGGAGTTGTTAGCAACCATGACTCTGCGCGAAAAAATCTGTCAGATGTTGTTTGTGACACCTGAACGTATTGCAGGAGGGACATCGATCACAAAAGTGGATGAGACAGTGGCCGAATCCATGCGCATATATCCAGTGGGAGGAATTTTGTATTCTGTACAAAATCTAGTAAGTCAGGAACAGACGGCACAAATGATCGCGGATACACAAGCCTTATCGACAATTCCACTTTTTATTGCCGCAGATGAGGAAGGGGGAACAGTCAACCGACTGATGAAAAAATTAGGTACCACGTATATTGGTTCTATGTACGATTACAAGGATCAAGGAGTGGAGATTGCATATCAAAATGCCTATACCATTGCGAGCGATATGGCGTCTATTGGCTTTACGCTAGATTTTGCCCCCGTGGCAGATGTATGGTCCAATCCAAAAAATAAGGTCATTGGCAAAAGGGCATACAGTGATGACTATGAAGAGGCAGCAAGATTAGTGAGCACTGCTGTTTCTGGCTTCCAGGATGGAGGGGTTATGTGTACACTCAAGCACTTTCCTGGACATGGTGATACAGTAGAGGATTCCCACAAAGTGAGTGCGTATGTCAATAAGACAAAAGAAGAACTTTACGCACAGGAGTTGCAACCATTCGTTTCAGGGATCGCGGCTAACGCAGAGTTTGTTATGATGGGACATGTGATAGTAGATAGTTTAGATCCAGAAAATCCAGCTTCTTTGTCACCTGTACTGATTCAGGATGTTCTGCGCAAAGATTTGGGATTTGAGGGCGTTGTCATTACAGATGCGCTACAAATGAAAGCAATTTCGGATCAATATACAGTGGAGGAAACTGCTATCAAGGCAGTTCTTGCGGGAAATGATATGTTATTGGAACCTGTCAATGTAGAGAGAACCATTGATGCATTGATGGATGCAGTTGCACAAGGAATAATTAGTGAGGAACGCATTGACGAGAGTGTTCGCAGAATTCTCAAATTAAAAGTAAAAGAGTGATATTATACTAAAAATTGAGCAGGGAAATTATCCCTGCTCAATTTGAAATTAGTCAATATCCATTTCTAAAACAGTGCCAGAAGCGGCGTCAATAGTAAATTCATATTCTCTACCATCTGCATAAAATTCTATTTCATATTCAGTTCTGCCATCATCATAATCGAGTTCTGCCTTCGTAAAAATGGCGGCATCAGCGGAGAGTTTGGCATAAGTTAAAGCGATTGTTTTGGCATCTTCCAAAGTAATAACAGAAGTTGGAGTAGTGGCAGAGGGCAAAGTGTTCTGCACCACAGGTTCTTGGGAAGATTTTAGAATGACACCAGACACACTAATGTCATACTCGTATTTGACAGTGCCTACAATAAAAGTAAATTCATATTCGAGCTGTCCATCATCATAGTCAGTATCTTCCTTTGTAAAAATAGCAGAGGTAGCATCTACTTGGGCATGGTATAGAGCAACTAGTTTAGCCTGTTCAATGGTAAGAGGTTCCTGTATAGATGGTGCTGTAGGCAGGCTCTGAGAGACAGAAGTACTAAATTCTTGGGAATATTTTAAAATAGTGCCATCAACTGCGCTGATCTCATACTCGTATTTAATAGATCCATTTGTAAATACAAACTCATATTCGACTTTTCCGTAGTCAGAATCGATTTCTGTTTTGGAAAACAGAGTGTTCTCTGTGCCTATACCAGCATGTTGCAAAGCAATTGATTGAGCTTGTTCTATGGTGATAGAGGATGTACTAGGCAACGTCTGTACTGGCAAGATTCGTTCTTGCGAAAATTTGCGGATAGTTCCATCAGTAGCATTGATATCATAATCATATTTGATGGTACTACTCATAAATTCAATTTCATATTCGGCAACACCGTCGTGATAGTCGAGTTCTGCCTGAGTAAAAATAACTGTATTTTCGTCCATACCAGCATGCAACAATGCAGCATTTTTAGCTTGATCTAAACTAATAGTAGTGGGTTGAGCTGTAATCGTAGCAGATGGGATATTTTGCCTGGAAGATAAATTTTGTGCTGAAGCACCTTCTGTCTGAATCATTTCTATTTCAGAGGGAGATTCGAGATCTGAAAGTGTAGTTTCAGAGGGCGCTTCAGAAGGAGGCGTTTCTAAAGTAGTGTTGGAAAATCCATTTGGTGCTACGTTGGTGCAGCCTGCTAGCATAAAGGAAAATATAGCTGCAAAACAACAGATTGTACCACGCCAAACGGGCCGTTTCGTTTCGTTCATGTTTTTGGTTTTCATACGCATCATAATCATCTCCATTTACTCAATAAAGTTGTGTCATTTCTCAATGCAGACGCTAGATCATACAAATGAATGTGATCTTATGTTTAGATGTCGCGTTAAGAAAAAATCTTGGACTGCTAAGCCATAGTCTTGAAGTTCTAAACCATAGCCTTTTGTACAGCTTTTTGTTACAAAAAGCATCTCTTTATAATTTGATTATAGCGTAGAAGGAAAGAATAATCAAGAAAATTATAGTTCTTGTTATCGATTGGGTTGTACCAAGAACTAGTGTTTTAGAGAGCTACTATAGTTTGCATAGGTGCCTCTATCTTTAATGAAGTAGTATAGTAATGAATAAAATTTATTTTGGGCTTGCGTTCTAGGCAGACAATGTTTAAACTATTGATATGGTAATTTTTTATTTGTATCGTATAGAGGCAGATGGGAGTTAATGTGAAATTAAAATTTCACACATCCTGATTGGAGAGCCCGCTAAAGCGGGCAGATGGGAGTTAGTGTGAAGAGGCACTGAGAGGCGAAAAGGAGACAACGAAATGAAAAAGGCAAAGGTTATTGTGGACAAAAATTTCATACTAGGCGCAGTAGACAAGAGGATCTATGGTTCTTTTATTGAGCATTTGGGCCGCGCCGTATATGAGGGGATTTATCAACCTGAAAGTCCCTTTGCGGATGAGCAAGGGGTTCGCAAAGATGTGATTTCATTAATCAAGCAATTAAATGTACCAATTGTACGTTATCCTGGCGGTAATTTTGTTTCTGGATATCACTGGGAGGATGGTGTTGGTGATAAGAGTACTAGACCTGTCAGAACAGATCTAGCATGGAAGACCTTAGAAACCAATCAGTTTGGATTAAACGAGTTTATGGAGTGGACCAAAAAGGCTGATACAGAGGCGATGATGGCCGTAAATTTAGGAACTAGAGGTCCTGAAGATGCAAAAAATCTTGTGGAGTATTGCAATCATCCAGGCGGAGCCTTGTATAGTGATATGAGAAAGCAGCACGGATACAACACTCCACATGATATCAAAGTTTGGTGTCTGGGAAATGAGATGGATGGTCCGTGGCAGATGGGACATAAGACAGCAAAGGAGTATGGGCGGATTGCTGCGGAGGCAGGCCGCATTATGAAAATGGTGGATTCCTCTATTGAGCTAGTTGCTTGTGGCAGCTCTAACTATGGAATGGAAACATTTGGGTACTGGGAGGATGCTGTTCTAGAGGAATGTTATGAGCAGATAGACTATCTTTCTCTACATCAATATTATGGAAATGAGGAAAACAATGCATCTGAGTTTTTGGCCAATACGGTGGCAATGGATCAATTCATTTGTTCTGTAATCTCTATCTGTGACAGTGTAAGGGCAAGAAAAAAGAAACAAAAATATATCAATTTATCCTTTGATGAATGGAATGTGTGGTATCATTCTCATGAACAGGATAAAAAGATCGCGCCTTGGAGTGTGGCACCACATTTGTTGGAGGATGTCTATAATTTTGAAGATGCATTGTTGGTAGCTGGAATCATGATTACTATGTTGCGTCATGCGGATCGCATAAAAATGGCTTGCCTTGCACAGCTAGTAAATGTAATTGCGCCAATTATGACATCAGATACTGGGGCGTGGAAACAGACAATATACTATCCGTTTGAACTTATCAGTAATTATGGGCGCGGGAGTGTTTTGAATACTTTGGTAGAGTGTTCTGTATATGAGAGTCAATATGGAGATGCGCCGTTCTTAGATTGTGTATTAGTGTGGAATGAAGAAAAAGAGAACATAGTATTGTTTGCGGTAAACAAAAGCTTGGACGAGGATATGAAGATTACGTGTGACCTCAGACAATTTGAAGGGTATACGATTAAGAAACATATTGTGTTGACACATTCTGATCTTAAGGCTGAGAACACAGAGGCACATCCTGATGAAGTGTGTCCTTCAGAGAATGGAAAATCTTCTATAGAAAATGGAGTAGTGACAGCACAGCTTCCTGATAAAAGTTTTCATGTGATTGTGTTAGCAAAATAGGATTGTCTTAAGATAGAAACAAAGCGAACGTCGTTCGAACCGAACGTTGTTCAAACCGAACGTTGTTCGCTATATAAATTTAAGTTATTATCTTAACAAACATGTTTGTAATGTAAATTGAGATTTATTTGAAGGTAATGTGTATGTATTATATATGATCTGAAAGGAGTATGGTTATAGAAATGATTGCATATAAGACAGATAAGACGTTTGAGGAGCAAGCGTTAAAAGAATTATTCGAGTCTGTTGAATGGTTGTCGGCAAAATACAGTGCCCGTTTAGTGCGTGCGCTAGCACAGTCTGACACCGTGATATCTGCATGGGAGAACGAAAAATTGATTGGTCTAGTCAATGCAATTGATGATGGGGAGTTGACAGCCTATGCGCACTATCTTCTAGTCAATCCAGCATATCAAAATTTGGGAATAGGCACAGAATTGATGATAAGGCTAAAGAAAGTGTATGAAGGGTATTTGTATCTAGTATTGACAGCAGAGAACGAAGGGTTAATTTCTTATTATAAGAAGCTTGGGTTCCATGCGATTGAAGGGGGTACTCCGATGGCCCTACAGACTTTATAATAACTGATTTTGAGCGCTCCTACCACAATGGTTTAGGAGCGCTCTTAGATGCAAATAAATTGATTTTGAATAGGCCAGTGGAAAACATTGATGTAAGATCTGTTAGGAACAAGAGGTATAGACATGAATAAGGATTTGACAGTAGGGAAACCAGAGACAGTGTTGTGGAGATTTTGCTTGCCGTTGTTTGGCAGTATTATTTTTCAGCAGATGTATAATATTGCAGATAGCTTTGTGGCGGGAAAGTTTATTGGAGAGAATGCGTTGGCAGCAGTTGGGAATAGTTATGGGATCACTATGATTTTTATTGCGTTTGCATTTGGTTGTAATATTGGCTGCTCAGTGATTGTGTCCCAATTGTTTGGTGCCAAAAATTATAAAGATATGAAAACTGCAATATATACCACCATGATTTCAAGCGCGGTGTTGTGTATCTGTCTTATGTTAATGGGACTGATAGGTTGCAAAAGTCTTCTGGAGATGATGAAAACACCTGATGAAATTTTTGTGGATTCCAAACGATATCTAGATATTTATGTGTGGGGATTACCTTTTTTGTTTTTTTATAATATTGCGACAGGGATTTTTTCAGCATTGGGGGATTCGAAGACTCCCTTTATATTTTTGGCATTCTCCTCTACAGCGAATGTGCTAGTAGATATTTTATTTGTAATTTCGTTCCAGATGGGAGTAGCCGGAGTAGCGTGGGCAACATTTCTCTGCCAGGGACTAAGTTGTCTGTTAGCAGTGTATGTTGTGCTAAAAAGGATGTCTCAGATTCATACGCACGAGAAGGCGCCAATCTTTTCAGGGGCTTTGTTTTTTAAAATTGCAGTGATAGCTATCCCAAGTATTTTGCAGCAGAGTTTTGTTTCGATAGGAAATATTATTATTCAAGGAGTCGTCAATGAATTTGGACCAGGCGTGATTGCTGGATATTCTGCCGCAGTAAAACTCAACAATCTGGTAATTACGTCCTTTACTACTTTAGGGAATGGCATTTCTAACTATACAGCACAGAATGTTGGAGCAGGAAAGATAGAACGAGTGCAGGCGGGATTTAAGGCAGGTATGAAAATGGTTTGGATGCTCTGTGTTCCAATTGTAGTGGTATATGTCTGTGCAAGTCCCATTTTAATTAGACTTTTTATGGATAAACCTTCTGATTTAGCGCTGTTATCAGGGGGACAATTTTTGCGGATTGTACCGCCCTTTTATTTTGCTATCTCTGCAAAGTTGATAGCAGATGGGATTTTGCGCGGGGCAGGGTTAATGAAACGGTTTATGGCGGCAACATTTGCAGATTTAGCCATTCGTGTGGTTCTAGCAATGATTTTATCAGATTCATTTGGGTATCTTGGCGTTTGGAGCTCGTGGCCTGTGGGGTGGGTCATTGGAACTGTGATGTCGGTATGTTTCTATTATCATTACAACAAAACTGCTCGACGTTATTGACAAAATCAATAAATTTAATATTTTTAACAATTGAATTGTCATAACTATAACAAAAAATCCAAAAAACAATTGACATTATGGAATCATGAAAGTATAATAATAAAGCATGTGTGCGCAGGCACCCTGCATTGGCCTAGTATGACAGGATATACAGGCTCGGCATTTAGTTATAAAATATAGGAGGTGAAAAAGAATGCCAACATTTAACCAATTAGTTAGAAAGGGACGTCAGGAAACTGTTAAGAAGTCTACTGCACCTGCACTTCAGAGAGGATATAACTCTTTAAGAAAGAAATCAACAGATACATCTGCTCCTCAGAAGAGAGGCGTTTGTACAGCGGTAAAGACTGCAACACCAAAGAAACCGAACTCAGCGCTTAGAAAGATTGCCAGAGTCCGTCTTTCAAATGGTATGGAAGTGACAAGCTATATTCCAGGTGAAGGACACAATTTACAGGAGCATAGTGTTGTTTTAATCCGTGGCGGACGTGTGAAGGACTTACCTGGTACAAGATATCACATTATCAGAGGTACACTTGACACAGCGGGAGTTGCAAACAGAAGGCAGGCCCGTTCTAAGTATGGGGCTAAGAGACCAAAGGCAGGTAAATAATTTGTTTTTGACAAATAAAAAGCTGTCTTGTACCACAAAAAACTAATTAGTGTTGGGATTCTGATTTAATACCTGTTAAAATAGAAAACCGCACGAACACAAAGTTTTCAATGTGAGTACCGTTGATTTAATCAAATAGTGTAAATTTTGTTAAAAAGAGGATACACTATTCATAATTAAGGAGGGAAGAACCGTGCCACGTAAAGGACATATTCAAAAAAGGGACGTTTTAGCGGACCCTATTTACAATAATAAGGTGGTCACTAAGCTTATCAATAACGTAATGTTAGACGGTAAGAAAGGTGTTGCACAAAAGATTGTATACGGAGCGTTCGCAAGAGTTGAGGATAAAGCTCAGAAGCCGGCTGTAGATGTATTTGAGGAGGCTATGAATAACATTATGCCATTGCTTGAGTGCAAGGCAAGACGTATTGGTGGTGCCACATATCAGGTACCATTGGAAGTAAAGCCAGAGCGTCGTCAGACATTAGGTCTTCGCTGGCTGGTATTGTTCTCACGCAAAAGAGGTGAGAAGACGATGGAAGAGCGTCTTGCAAATGAAATTTTGGATGCAGCTAACAACACAGGCGCTGCAGTCAAGAGAAAAGAAGATATGCATAAGATGGCAGAGGCAAACAAGGCTTTTGCGCATTATCGGTTTTAAATGTTGCAGAACCATAGAGCGCAAAAACCTCGGCTTTTGCACATTACAGATTCTAGTTTCTATTTTTTAAGGAGGAAGAACTTTGGCTGGAAGAGAATATCCATTAGAGAGAACCAGAAACATTGGTATTATGGCTCATATCGATGCTGGTAAGACCACCACGACAGAGCGTATTCTTTACTATACTGGTGTTAACTATAAGATTGGTGATACTCATGAAGGCACTGCTACCATGGACTGGATGGAACAGGAACAGGAGAGAGGAATTACCATTACTTCAGCCGCTACAACATGTCACTGGACACTGCAGGAAAATTGTAAGCCAAAAGAGGGTGCGTTAGAGCATCGTATCAATATTATTGATACTCCAGGACACGTTGACTTTACTGTTGAAGTAGAACGTTCACTCCGTGTATTGGATGGCGCTGTAGGCGTTTTCTGTGCAAAGGGCGGAGTGGAACCTCAGTCAGAAAATGTATGGCGTCAGGCTGATACCTACAACGTACCAAGAATGGCATTTATCAATAAGATGGACATTCTTGGAGCTGATTTTTACGGAGCAGTAGAACAGATTAAGACGCGTTTGGGCAAGAATGCAATTTGCATTCAACTGCCGATTGGCAAGGAAGAAGATTTCAAAGGAATCGTTGACTTATTTGAAATGAAGGCCTACATCTATAATGATGATAAAGGTGATGATATTTCAATTATTGATATTCCAGAGGATATGAAGGACGATGCAGACCTGTATCACACAGAACTTGTAGAAAAGGTATGTGAACTGGATGATGATTTAATGATGGAGTACCTGGATGGGAATGAACCATCTGTGGAAGCTATGAAAGCTGCTTTAAGAAAAGGAACTTGTGAATGTGTAGCTATTCCAGTATGTTGTGGTACTGCTTATCGGAATAAGGGTGTTCAGAAATTGTTGGATGCAGTTATCGAATATATGCCGTCTCCTGTAGACATTCCTGCAATCAAGGGAACAGATATGGAAGGCAATGAAGTAGAGAGACATTCTTCTGACGAAGAACCATTCTCAGCACTGGCATTTAAGATTATGACAGATCCATTCGTAGGAAAACTGGCATTTTTCCGTGTATATTCTGGTACTATGAATTCAGGTTCTTATGTGCTGAATGCTACTAAAGATAAAAAAGAGCGTGTGGGACGTATTTTGCAGATGCATGCCAATAAGAGACAAGAATTAGATAAAGTATATTCTGGTGATATTGCAGCAGCAGTTGGATTTAAGTTTACAACGACTGGTGATACCATTTGCGATGATCAGCATCCTGTAATCTTGGAGTCTATGGAGTTCCCAGAGCCGGTTATTGAGCTTGCGATTGAGCCTAAGACAAAAGCAGGACAGGGTAAGATGGGTGAGGCACTTGCAAAGCTTGCAGAAGAAGATCCTACATTCCGCGCACACACCAATGC
>CAJUHQ010000002.1 GCA_910586095.1 uncultured Lachnospiraceae bacterium
CATTATATCAGAGAAATAGGCTTATGGACATTTATTTTCCATCGAACTCACGTTATTTTAGTTCATTTGACTACAACACTAGTTTTCTTTTAACTACCTAACTATTTCTCACATATCCATTCAACTCCTCTCAAATAAAAAAGAGCTCAAAGGCTCTTTTATCCTGTCCATGTGCCACTACATCCCGCAGATGCAGCATAACCAGTTGGCACACCACTATTAAGCATCCTAGTATCCGATTGCCCAATCAAAGCACCATTTGCATAGATGCGTAGAGCACAAATAGCATGATCTCCGCCACTGCCGTGATGCCTGTACTCACATGATACGGATATACTAACTGATTTTGGTATGTTTATATTGCTATTTGCCGTCCTAACTTTGCTACCTTGATCGTAATAACCATCTTGTGGGATACTTAAGTAAGCATATGTACTATCTTGTGTTGTATTGCCAGCATCAACTGTGACACCTGCATTATCTACCATTACTCCTGTAATGAGATCTCCATTACTATCATGTGCTGTATATCCATCTAATAGCACATTCGCTGTAACGGTATCTGTAGAGGTATCTGTCACAGCCAGTACCTTGTCTAACAACTGCTCCCATGTATCACTTGTGGATGCCTGTACGCCCACGGCAACGAGATTCTCCACAAGTCTTGCTTTTTTCTCATTGCCAACTTGAAAAACCTGATTGACTGCATCCACAAGATTATCTGCCTCGAGACCTTCCGCAAATTCTAGTCCTTCTTCTGTGTCGCTGTTTCCCACATAATCCTGTATTTTGCTTAGTTTTGTCTCTATTGTTCTGATATCCCCAACTGTCGCATACGCACCAGGATCTACTTCCAAACTCACATTCTCTGCATTTCCTACTGTTGTGACAAATTGCAGATATGCTCCTGTAATAGTTACCCCGTTATAAGCTGGAATATAACAATTCCCAGAAGTCTCAACAGTCACTGCGTACAAAACTTCCTCCGCTGCATCAGCTTCCTTTGCATATAGTCCTAATGTTCGCATGTAATATCCTTCTGTCAAGTCCTCATTTGTATATGCAGTGTCTATTTTGACCGCTGTATTATTGGTTCTAATCACCTTTGATACTAAGTTTGTCTGTCGTATTTCGTCAATTGCTGTCAGCGTTGTTAGCTGATCTTCCAAATACTGTGCACTAGAAGCACAGATTTTAGTAAACTCAATGGTTCCTGTCTGTGCAATCATCTTTGCAAGTAGTTCCTGTCCACTTTCTGTTATAATCAATTTTGAAAATTCTGCCATTTCTCTCTTCCTTTCACTTATTCTATTGTTTACATAGTTGTTACGCTGCTTCGATCATAATATTATCTAGTCAGTCCAGAATCACTCGATCTTCCGTATGTACAAGACCTCCACCAAACACCATATCCGCTTCAACTTGATATGCTTCGCTAAAATCGTTTGAAATCATATTGGTATCCATACAGATTACACAGCCTCCTGAAAATATAGTGCCTTTCGTATGACCCTGTATTTTATTTTGCAGATGGATTATCACATTTACTGGAACCATCTGTTTTAAAAGGTTTTCCACTTCCTCTATCTGGCCATACATCTCAAGATTTGTGCGCACTGTGAGGGTATACCCTTTTTCAAAATCTGCTAGTAGTTCAAAATTATTTGTTCCACATAACATTTCTAGTTTGCACTTTAGCATTTTCATACTGTAAGGAAGCTCTGTAAACCACTTTGACTGGACTCTAGATCGCCTGCTTTCTATGGTGTCTAACACCTCTGGATAGATGCCAAGCAGTTTTTCAAACCGTGCTATCCCATACTCATCCGCCGTTTCAATAAACTGGTTGTGCCAAACCCGATCGGCCTCTTTCCAAAGAAGATCAAACTCTGGATTTTCTGCCTGCAAGGTGGCATTGATCTCTTGATACTTTGCCATAAATGGTGGTAGATACGCAACAAGGTCCACTTCCCTATTCATGTATCACACCTCCAAGCACAGGTATTTCATAGGCGCCTAGTGTGAGATTTTCTGCTAAACCATTGATCGTTGTATCCTGCAAATCTAACACTCCTTGCAAATTTAAAATACAATTCTCAATCTGTCGTATTCGTATCACTAGACTAGGCGAATCGGCCCATGTTTCGCGCAGATCGGATAAATAATCCGAAACGGCTGTCTCAATTGTCTGGTGCAGGTTATTCCATCCATATCCCACATCAAATGTAATCGTTGTACAAACAGTGATCTCAACCTCTGTTGCACTCCGAACCAAAACCACATGGCCAATGGGCGCAATCCCATAACCCGAACCTGCATATTCATCTGGATCAATCACATTCTGTACTGTCTGCACTAATGTGTCAGAAGCTGCTCTATAAGTCGAATCAACAATGGTCAACAATATCGTTCCTCCAATAGTCAGTTTCTTTTCCTTTGCAGCATGGTACACAGCCGTAAGCCAGGCAGCCGATTGGTCATCTAAGCTTTCAATACTGCTCTCATACCATTGTTGCACAGTATTAGAGGGTATTAGATCGGCTGGAGAAAGATCTCCATTCCAAATGCGAGTCACTTTCGTTTTTCCCACTCCTGCAATCGCATTGACTTTTCCAATATAGTCGGCTTCATTTCCTCCAAACGCTTTTTCATGAAACGAAGTGAAATAGCGTTGTCGCAACTGCTCTGTCTCCTCCTCATCCTCACCAGGAATCAGTACGTTTGTCAGTTCTGCCGTTTGTAGCCCTTTGATATATTCTATAGGCACCATCAATCCCAAATATTGATTTCCTATCCTTCCTGGCATTTCGCACTGTACCTGATATTCACCATCTGCGATCTTTTCACACACTCGATAAGTCACTGTGCCTATGTGAAACCGCTGCCCAGATACATCAATATCGGTTGGGGTAAACACTCCCTTCAATCGTGCCTGTGTCGCCTGATAAGGAACGATTCCTCTTTCTTTGCAACGCAAAATTAAAAACTCGCGCGATGCTGTATCACCATAACTTTCCCTCAAAATCGTATCTAGCTCTAAATACAAAATTTGAAGTTCAATTGCTGTCGGTGAATGTGTATCCCAAATAACAGAACCTTCTCGTTTATCCATTTTTTCGGATACGCGATCTAGCATCCGTTTTAGAATAGATTCGTATGTCACATTTTCATACATTAAAACTGCACCTCTCTTTCCGCCTGCACATCTCCGAAAATGGTATGTACTGTAAAACGCACACGAACCACTTTCTTTTGTGGAAAATCAAATGCAAAGCTATCCACACTTTGTATTCGATCATCACAAACTAATGCCTCTGTGATTCTTCGTTTCAGTTCAGGACACACATATGTGACAGGTTCTCCAAATAAATCTAACAGTTCAATCCCATAATTCCAGCTATACATAATATATTGATATCGCTCTGTCATAATCATTTTAAAGATTGCCTGTTTTACAGATTCTATCCCATCCACATATCCACGAACATGTGTTTCACTTAGCTGCATCTTATAGGTGAGACTAGGTAACTTTTTTATCTCAAACTCTTTATTTAAAAATCCAACTGTTGAAGGTATCATTTCCTGCCTCCTATCCGGTCAACGACAACAAATCGTTGTCCCTCCTGCTGCCGTATCAACAAAACTTCATCCCCAATTTCTAAGGCATTGTGCACTAGAACTTGGCTGTGTGTTTGATCGGATACAACATCCTGTTCTGTCTCTGACAAAAACGTCGCTCTTATTGTATAATCTGTAACCGCTCTCGTCAGAATAAGCTGTACTTCTCCTAATATCATTTTTTGCTCTACATTGATTTTTAGGGGAACTGTTGATACAACTTCTCCAAAATAGACATTGACAGGCTTTGTTGCCTCCTGAGCCTCTTTGGCTGCTTTCTTGATTTTTTCAACTAATCCAACTGCATCAGCCAACAAACTCTCCTCCTCTCAATGTTACATCCATCCAATGTTCACTCTCCTTGTAGGTATGTTTGCAGCTCTCAACCAACATAAAGTTTCTAACCTTTAGCCCTCCCAAATCAAGGTTTACAATAATCATGCTTCCCGCTCTTACTCGATTGTCTCCTGCCACACCTGTCAACTTTAGATTGCGTGTTTTTTTATTGTACAATTTGAGTAGAGCATCGGCTTTTGCCTGCCCATTTTCTCCCTTTTTGAGTGTGTCAAAATGCTGCAAAATCCCCCATTGGTTGATGTGTTCCATATCCTGTGCGATATAGACCTCTCTTTTTCCTGTATCCTCATTGTCATAGGTCAATTTGATTTTATTGTAGGTATTATCATCAATACTGGTGGTATAGTCAAAATCCTGTCCAGTTTCCTCATCCACCATAAAGTATGTATTGTCTTTTCCCACGCGCATACTAGCAATGTTTCTTAAGGTCAATTTTCCAAAATCATCATATAGGACAAACAAACTGCCGTTATTGGTCAATGTCAAGTCGAGAGCATTTTGAATCATCTCAAAAAGTGAAGTATTTTCCTCAATTCTAGAACCAATACGATACTCTGTAGGCTCTACCATACCAATATTGAGCGCATATTTTGCTGCAATCATGGTAAGCAATTGATCGGCTGTCTGATTTTCATAGACAATCGTATCTTTATTTTTTAGATAACGTAGTTGGTCATAGGCAGTGACTGTGATAAATGATTCTTTGGACTGCTGTTTTTTGAATATAAAACCGAAGAAAATATTTTCGCCATTTTGCTTCATACGAACGGCTCTACCTTCAGAAAACTGACAATCTTTCTCTCGTAACACTTTAAACATTAGTTTTCCAGGTGTCCCCTTTCTCTCAGTAGTCCATTCAATCCCTTCTTCCACCACAGGAATATATACATTGGTCCCTCGATCATTTTCAATAAAAAGTTCAATCTCCACTCATATCACCTCGCTTTCTACATTGCAGGAATGGTCAAAACTTGTCCTGGATAAATCAAATTGGGATTGCTGCCAACCACCTCCCTATTTGCCTCATAAATGATGACATATTTTGAACCATCTCCATAAAACTTCTTTGCAATGTTCCAGAGACAATCTCCTTTTACCACAATATAGGCTTGTGTAGTTGTCTGATCTGAAGCTGTGGATGTCTCCCGCTGGGGTATGAGACTCCATTTTGCCTCGTCCATATCGCTGATATTGACTAGTTTTGTCCCATATTCTCTATATTGCTTTAACTTTATCTTGATGGTTAAGTCAAATCCATTTTGAGCATCCTCTGTGATCGCATAATCCTCCATCGACACTTTCATATTGGTATCAAACAATCTTGTTCCAGTTGGGCGTCGCCTACATACAATAAATTGAAATGGCTTTTTACTGTTCTTTAATGCCTCGAAATAACCAAGAAAATATTCTGCGGGCTGAAAACCTGACTTATAGACCGCAAACGGGTATTGTACTTGTGGTATCATGCACTCAAAATCAATATCTGTCAGATCTGCATTTCTTAAAATATTGATTTCTCCATCATTGATAAGAGTAACCGTTTTATTTGCATTGTTGATCTTGGTTGTGAGTTTCGATGGTGTTACAGGCAACAGACATTTTTTCAAATAAAAATCATATCCACTCTTTGTCATTATACATGTACTCCTTCTGTCATAATTTCAGTTGCCTCCCCTAACATATCATCTAATCTAGACACCACTCCATCCAAATCCATTCCATTTTTGATTGTATTGTGATTGGTTTGTTCTAGATGAATTTCTGCGGTAGTAAAGCGATTGATTGCATCTTGTTCTGCTATATCACGCAAGTATTTAAGTTCTTCTCCAGACACGCCCATAGCTTCCGCCATAGTTCCAGTATTTCCTTCAATCCCTTCAATACCATTGCCTATTTTTTCGATATTCAACATATCTGTAAAAGGAATATCATTTGTACCAAAAAGGGAAGACGAAGCAAAGTTTGCCATAAGATCTTTTCCAAAAGAATACCCTGTATCATAGGCAGTGCCATAATCAATAAAGTCCATTTTCTTTACATATTCTACCCACCCTGATTCATCTTTCACCGCTTGCTGCGCTTGTTCTAATTGGGAGTAAAAACGATCTAATCCACCTGTGATGTCAATGTTGATTCCAGGAATTTTATTGACTAATGTCTCAATCGCTCTTGCTAAATTCTGAATATATCCAACGACTGTCAGACACATATCCAAAAATAGAATTTTGATCGCAGCAATTGGATTATTCATAAAATTTCCCAAAAAATTGGCAAAAGCAGCAAACATATTTTGAACAGGAATCAGAAAAACATTCATAATAAAAGCCACTAAAACAGCAAATGCACCCATAATCACTCCCGTTGTAGAAATAGAAGTTTTTGCAATTTCATTGATGTGTGCAATAACCAGATTCAACAAAGCAATTCCTGCAATAATCAATACAAGAATCCACGCAATCGGGCTTGCAAGAATAGTCGTATTTAGTTTGGCCTGCTCCGCAGCCGCTTGCGCTGCTGCCGTCGCTGTTTTTTGCATTGCAAATGCGTATGCATATTGAGCTATCGCCATCATTCCCTTTATCATTGTACAAATCATCTCTTGCGCTTTTAACAATAGCAAGCCGCCATAATATACACCTAATGCGCCTACCACTGCATAAATAAGAGGGGCAATCAATGCCCATTTTTCAGCTAGATATCCCACTACTGTAGAGAGCGCTTCAAATACCTGAAGACCTAGCCATAAAATTATTGATAATCCTGATGTCACTTTAGACACAAACAATGCAATTTGACCTAGCGCAACAACAAAAGCATCACTATAGGCGATACTATTTAGCATATTTATAATTGGTTGAAAGCTTGTGCACATTTGCTTTTCAAAGAGTTTCCACACCTCTGAAAAGGTTTGTGGCATAACACTTGCATGCTGAATTCCCTGTTGAAGCTGTGCGATCTCATTGCCTACTTGTGGCAAAACTTCCATACTTTGCAGCTCATTGTTTAATTCCTGCACTGCAAGGATAGTTTGATCTAACTGTTCTTTCATCTCTTGTTTTGCAAACATTTCAGTCAAACCATCTGAAAACGCTTGCGCGATTGTCGAAGTATACATTTCGGCTGTATATGTAAAATCTACTATCCAATCAATAATCTCACTGCTCAATTCAATTGCTCTTAACACACCTTCCATACTTATAACCTCCTCTCTCTAATTTTTCATTTTCTTCGCGATTTTCGTTCTAGTTCTTTTTCTTTCTTTTGGTCACTTTTCACCTTTGTCTCGATGGATGCCACAACAAAAGCTTTTTCTTGTTCATCCATTTCAAGAAAAACAGATGGTAAAATATGTAATTTCAGAAGAGCATAGTAAGCAAAATTTGCTTCCCAATCCCCTTCCTCAATTAGTTTTTTGCCTCTTCCACCTTATCTTGAAATGATGTGGTGAATCCTTGGAATCCTTGCACAAAAGCCGTCAATTCACTGTATTCTCCTGGATCATCCACCATAGCAAGCAATAGTTCCTCGGGTGTAGCCACCCCATATGAATCTTGCAATTCCTTATCATAGAGATCTGGCATCACAACAGACGCAACAATCATTTTCTGAATATACTTGCTAGACTGTACTTTTGGCCGAAACATATTTGGTTTTCCAGTGATGGGAATTTCTATCGTACACTCCTCTCGAATCAT
The DNA here is from genome assembly GCA_910586095.1 of uncultured Lachnospiraceae bacterium. Lineage (GTDB taxonomy): Bacteria > Bacillota > Clostridia > Lachnospirales > Lachnospiraceae > COE1. The sequence goes on from CAJUHQ010000002.1 coordinate 7,671, forward strand.
CTCATTTTCTTTTGAAGTCATATGTCGAAACTCCCACTCTAATGGATTTCCATTCTCATCACAAAGCGATTTTGTCGGTGCATACCATCCATTTTCCTTCTCAACCTTGTTCAATCTCATAAACTTACTAAACTTAGACATCTCTATACCTCCATCTCTTGTCATACACTTTTGAATTCAATTGAGTAGGGAAAAGACATTTTCCCTACTCGTGTACAAAATACCTTTGTCAATCGCTATGTAATTTTTTAATTAGTGAGAAACCCTTCCAAATTGTTGAATGTTTCTGGCATCTTAAAGTCTTCAAAGGTGAAATCCATATCTTCATCTAAATATTCACCATCCGCATCAAACTTTGCCAAAATGCCACCATCCGTATTACAATCCATCAAAATAATTGTCTGACGTCCTGAAGCGCTTCCCTTATCCTCATTGGAAATCTGAATCTCAAAGTAAACATCTTCACCTGTATCTTTGTACTGCTGCATCATCTGTCTAAAAATAGACGTATTGTAATGAAATGTTGCACTTCCTGTCCCTTTCCATCCAGATGCCTTGTTTCCCTTTCCAGTTTTTCCTAAAATAGGAACCTCTGTCTTATTTTTCTCAAATTTTGCCTCTAAATTAATTGCCTGCATAAAATTATAACGGCGTGAATCAATCGTAATAAAACATTCTGCTAAGGCTGCAAACACAGTATCTTTCGCTTTCATTACTACATTTCCATTCATTGTATCTTCTCTCCCTTCTTATGCTACTGTCACTGTCATATACAGTTTGCCCATAGAATTTACAATAGTTATCAAATCAGTGACTACGACTGCTTTCTTTGTATCACCTTGTTCCACTTTTACATCTGCATCAGAGAAATTTTCAATAGCTCTAATCTCCTGAAGCTGCTCATGATGTTTGACAATATCTGACCAAAGAGAAATCCGCCCTGCCGCATCATTCGGAACCACTCCAAGATATTTCGTGCGAAAAAGCACTGCGATATCGTTACCAATCTGATCCACAACTCTAATTGTCTGATTATCCTTAAATAACTCGCCCATTGTATCAGATACTGTAACCATTGTGTTGCAGTCTTCCAATACACGAACTTCTGTTCCAGATCGATAGAATGTGAACTTTCCTGCTCTGACTGCCGCCTTTAACTCATTTTGTGTATAAGGTGTATCCACAGTAAAATCACCATCATATTTCTTGTTTTGGTTACTCTTATTGACTGCACAGCCAGCACAAGCCCCTGTCACCCAATATACAAGACTCGCCTCATTTACATTTACATTCTCATCTACAACTTTGTTGTTCACACTGATAATGCCTAAATAATCCGCTTTTGCATAATCATAAAGAACCAACTGGAACTTCACACCCATCTCGTCACGCAATCGCTTTGTAAACGCGGCATACAAAGATTTTGTGGTATCTTCTGTCACTACTACACCCATTGTATTAAATGTATGAGCTTCAGCCTGATCTAGATACGCCTGATGATCTGCACCACTTACTTCCCCGTTTTCACCACCAGTAAGTGGAAGTCCGGCCGTTACCTCCAAAGCTGCTTGCGCTTTCCAGCTTACATAGTTGTTTTCTGTCAGTTCTGCCATGCTAGAAACAGTCTGTTCATCAACGATGGTGGTTCCTAAGATTGTTTTTACATCAAACCGTGTCTCGTTGTCAGTATTTGCAGAAATCACGATAGTTAGATCATTTCCACGAATACCACAATATCTTGCTTCTGCAAGTGTATTGCTTGCTTTCTTTCCGTTGCCGTTTAGTCGATATCCATAAAGTACTTGTGTATTTAGGAACAAATCCCGAAGTCCTTTGAGTTTGTCACTGGTATACTCATAACCAAAAATCTCCATACTGTTTTTCTGAAAATCGCTGTTTGTCACTTCAAAAATTTTATTAGAGACACCCCAATCCAACTCAAGGGGCATGGTTGCGATACCTCTCTCAGAGAACATTGCACTTGCGGCTGCCTTTGAGACAAAATTAATATATGTCCCTGGCAGCTCCTTATTTTGTACTAAAAAACTTCCTCCACCTAAAGCCATTTTATCTTACCTTTCCTTTCTTAATATCATATTTAAATTTTTATAGTTTTTGGCTGTCGAGAAGACCAATAAATAGTCTACTCTATGCTGATTGCTCTTTTGTGGCGCACATAATGATTCCCTTTCATTTATAGTGTTGTTATGCAATAGCATAGATAGATCTATAGTTCGTTTGACTTTTTAGTCTTACCTTTCTGTGTCTTCCTTCACAGAAGCCTCCAAAGAAACTTCTTCCATGATTGGGGGCGCATCTACAGTATTGTAAACAAACAGATCATAATTTACAAAAAACTGTACAACTTCATCTACAATTTCACATTTCATTTCTGTTCCCATTGTCAACTGTTCATCAATAGCAATCCATTCTAAGCATGAAAATAGACGCTCTGCAATCACATAACATCCTTCTTCTACTTCGTTTTCCTCCCCAGGAAAATAGCGAATACAAAATTGATTTTTCCTAAGATATCGCTTTGATATAAACAAACTTTTGGTCGAACTATTACAGGAAACAAGAAAACAAGGCTTTTGTAGATCCTGTTTATTTTCCCCCAATAAAATTTGATACTTGTCGCCAAACTCAGCACGCAATGTACTGGAAATGGCCTTCATAATAACATTCATCATTTCTATACCCCTTGCGTGCTCTGGCACGCATACCAATCAATAGTTTGAAAATGAACTTTTTTCAAACTTTTTATTTCCTTAACATTTATTTTTCTGTCTTGTCTTTTCTTACCTCCTTGTCTGAAAATGCTTTTGTATGCTCTTTTTGAACATTAGTTTGTTTTTTCAGTTCAACATAGATGCATACCGTTAATTGATTGCTCTCAATGTAACCACCTCCTCTCCAAACAAAAAACCGCACTAAACTACACCTTTAGCACGGTTCTTCTATCCATATATGATTGAACAAGTTCTACTGTAGCGTCGTTTGTTACTCAACTCCTTCAGCGAAACTTATAAAAACAGCTTGCACATATTTTCTTATACTAATTCCCATCTGCCCGCTTTAGCGGGTACTCCAATCAGGATGTATGAGACTTAGTCCTTTTGGGTTCTCTATGTTCTTGTAAATCTGCTCACTGTTTTCTACTCTATCATAATACCATACTTCCAATGGGAAATGTGGGAAAGTTGACTTGTGCTTCTATTTATTTTCTTTTAAGTATTTTGCTACCATCTTTTGGAGTGTTGTTCGTTCGCAGTGCAAGATCTCTCCAATGTGCTCCCATGTATATCCTTCTACATACTTGTATTGCATCACCCTTCTAACTCTGCTGTCTGAGACACTGTTTATATACTCTGTCAACTTCACCTCCATCTGTTCCGCCGCTGCCTTTCGCTGCAACAATAAAATTTCCTTTTCAATTAACAATCGATTTTTGCGATCAGCTTTTTTGATATCGATCCCTTCCACAACAACGCCGCCTTGTGTATATGGAAAGTTTCTCTTAGATGCCTGTACTATATCCTGAACTTTACCAATCTTTTGCTTTTCTAACGCATCAATCTTTTTTTGTAATTCCTTAATTTCTTCTTTTAAGCTATTAAGCTGATTTAGATCGTCCTTTGTCATTTCTACACACCTTGCGTGCTCTGGCACGCATACCAATCAATAGTTTGAAAATGAACTTTTTTCAAACTTACTCCTTCCTATTGTCAATATCAACGTGCGTAACATTTGCATTGAGATACACCTGTAAAAATCTCTCAATACTTTGTTGCAATTTTGTTTTTATCCATCCCTCAATTTGAACTATTCTGTTGAACCAATCCATACGCTGTAAACAATCATGATTGAAGAAAGATCACGAATCATTTTTCTTGTATGCAATTGGACAAACATCCATATATTTGCATAATGAATACCGATCGACTTTACTGTACTGCAAAATATAAAGCTGTGTTAGTTCTATTTACATAATAGTTAATTTCATTTACTATGTCAAGTGTTTTTTGTTCATTACGCTAACTTTTTTGTTGACGTACAAACGTACAAGTGCTATCCTTTATCTATAAAAATGCTGCGAAAACTTATTTTTGACAAAGATTTATGGCAATGCACATAGGGGGATATTAAAAAATGACGATCAATGAACGCGTTAAAGAAATAAGAATGGAAAACAAACTCACTATGGAAAAGTTTGGGGAGCGTTTGGGTGTTGGAAAAGTTGCTATTTCCTATATTGAAAGTGGAAAGAATAAGGTGACCGAGCAAATGCTTAAATCTATTTGCCGTGAATTTGACTACAATGAAGACTGGCTGCGCGATGGCATTGAACCAAAAAAGCCCATCCTCGATGAAGACATCGAATATGGGCAGATTTGTGCTCAACTTGGTATTAGCGATAACAGAGCAAAACAAATTATTTTAAATTATGGCAAGTTTTCTCCTGAGGATAAAAAAATATTTTGGAATTATATAGATCGACTTTGTGATACAAAAAATCATCAAGAAAACAACTAATTATTTAGTTCTAGAATAGTGAAACAATTTTTAAAATAGCACTATCCAAATGATACCATCTATCATAATTATACTACTTTGATTAACAGATTACTTTTATAATGCTAAACTATACGCTTGTAAATCATTAAAAAGCAGTGACTTATTTTCTACTGCTTTTTTCTTTTAGCACTTTTACAAAGCCATAAATCATTTTGATACTGTGACTATCTGTAATTTGTCTGACCATCTTAATAATCTCTTCTTTCATACTCTAACAGTCCTTTCCCTTTGTATTTCCAACTATCTAAAATGCTATCACACTCTAAGCTATAAAATCTACCCTTGTATTTTCATATCTTTTTGTTTTATCAAATTTCAGCAAATATTTCCAAAATATGAACCGTCACTTTTTTAGATTTTCTTACATATTGTCACTTCTATATCTGTAACATACAAAATTATACTATCTTTGATTTTAAAAATATTTTTTCTAACGTTTCTCTTCAATGGATAAAATCACACTTAATCTCCTTGCTTTTCCTATCTCCTATAATCTAAGTGCGCCAATAATGAAAGAAATGAGCACTTTAAATGATTCCTGCTAAATTCTGTGAAATATATTGCGCAGAACTATCTAAAGTTTTCGATGAAAAACAAAGAACTTATCCAAGAACAATTCAAATTACAATAGCCATATGTTGGTTTTATTCAATAACTCCTTGAATTTTCATACAAATTTACACTACATTTTCGAAAGCATTATATTGCAAATACTTTTGTGTTATGATATACTTTCAATTACAAAACTATCACATTTTATAAACGAAAGCATATCATTTGCAAAGGTATTTTTACGCTATACTTTTGTTTGCGTAAGTATATGTTACTCCTTCTTGCGTTAGTAGTCAATACTTTTTAATAACTTTTGCAAAAGTATGTTATATTTGTGAAGGGAGTACAAAAATGTATAAAGATTTCGAACAATTACTACAAAGTAAAGGTATAACTTCATATAAAGTGTCTAAGGATACAGGGGTTTCACAGACAGCCCTAAGCAATTGGAAATCTGGTAAAAGTGTACCCACAACTAAAACTTTGCAGAAATTAGCTGATTATTTCGGAGTGACAATTGACTATTTGATGAATAAGGATAATCAAAAAGAAGAATATTACCTAAATAAAGAAACTGCCGCAATAGCTCAAGGCATATTTGACAATAAGGAATTACGTCTTTTATATGATGCCGCTAGAGACGCACAACCCGAAGATATTCAGATGGCATATGATATGCTTTTAGCTTTAAAGAGAAAGGAGAGAAACAATCTTGATTGATGTTGATTATAATATACAGCTTATTGGATTTCCTACCACCAAAGTTCACGAAGCTGTGACTCCAAATGAAGATGGGAGTATAACTGTATTTATTGACAAAAATATGACTTTTGAAGCACAAAAGGAAAGATTTCTGCACGCCATAAAGCACCTTAAAGGAAATGACTTTGACAAAGATAACATACAAGAAATTGAAACAGATGCACATGGGTGATGATAGAAATACTATTCATGGCTATGAAGAAAAATATACCAACATGACACTCTCGCATTTTGAGGGTATGCAACACGCAAAAGAAAAACCCTAGATTTTCTAGGGTTTTAAAAAGCGATAGACGGGGCTCGAACCCGCGGTCTCGACCTTGGCAAGGTCGCGCGTTACCAACTACGCCACTATCGCATTTGATCTATCTGCATCGGACTTTATTATAATACATGAGATACGATCATTTGTCAACTACTTTTTTAAATTTTTTTATTCCATCTATTTTCTAACCAATATGCCACACTATCCTCCTCATTGCTACCTATCACACCTGTGGCTACTGCCTTTAATTCTGATGTCGCATTGGCAACCGCATAGCACTCTTGTGACACCTCAAACATTGGAATATCATTCGTAGAATCTCCAAAAGAAATGACATCATTACAATTCCATAATGCTTTTAACTTCTTGATTGCCTCCGCCTTAGTTGCCTTAACTGGCATAATTTCACACAAGTATTCTGGGCGGTACAATTCTTGTTGAATGGTACAACGGAAGCGAGAATCTTTTGAAAAAATATCATAGATTGGCTGCAATTGGTCCTGTTCGCCAATACAAGTAAAATAAAATATTTCCCCTTGATACAAAGAGGAGCAATCTTCAACAGGATTCAGACGTCTATCTCCTTGACGCTTACTCAAATAGTGTTTGATCCCTTCATTTTCCCTAGCTGGAATCCACGAAACTTTCTCTACATTTTGTATATAAGAATAGACTAATGAACTGATCTTATATTGTTCTAATACCTCAACAACGTTTTGTATTTCTTCTGTTGAAAACTTTTCTTGTGACAAGATCTTTCCAGTTGCCGGATGAATAATCAAAGCTCCATTATATGCAATCACCGGAATATCCATTGACAGTCCCTTTGTCACTACACTGGCAGATACCATAGACCGCGCTGTTGCATAGGTAAACAACATTCCTTCCTGTACCAAACGATTAATCGTATCAATACTCCATTTGCTGATGCGATCTTCTCGGTTGAGCAGTGTTCCATCCAAATCTGTCACATACAAGACCCGATTACATTCTTTTTTGCTAAGATCTGTTCTGACATTTTCATCGTTCTCTACTTTCTCACTTGATAACTGCAACCTAGTATCAAAACTCGCGCTAGTATTCTCACGCAAAAATTGTTCAAGCTCCTTCCAATTTTGTACTATCATGCTGTCTTTACTTTGTGTATCAGATACATGAATGGCACCTGTATACCAAATCGGAAATATCCCCGCATTTTTTGCTCCAACAATATCACACTCATATTGATCTCCAATATACCACACTTCCTCTGGACGAAGAGATGCTTTTTCCAACGCTAAGTCAAATATGCGTTTGTTGGGTTTTCTATACATATAAGAGCTAGTCGCAATAATAAACTCAAAATGGTTTTTGGGAATAAGACGACAAATTCTATCCTCCACCACCTTAGAAGCATAAGAAATATTGCTGATTACGCCAGTGCGAATCCCACTATCATACAAAAACTCTAAAAATTCTTCAATATTATTTGTAGGTTTTCCAAAAGAAGCGGCATCCCAAAATATCTGGTCAATCTGCTCTGGTGAAAGTGCTATTGTTATCCCTAACGATTCATAAAGATATGTAGTAAACATAGAATTAGGAATTTCCACCTGCAATGTATGTTGACCTTTCGGCCCAAATCTACCCAACTCTTTATTGATTCGTTCTGCTTCCTGCCTAACCTGTTCTGCACCAAGACCATACTTATTTTGTGTTGCATATTTTAAAATTGCCTCTGTGCCCTTTATTCCATTAAACTTTTCCTCTTCTACAAGTGTCTGTCCATAATCAAATAGAATCATTTTGGGTTTATTTATCATAAAGACTCCTATCTGCCGATTAGGCATGTGTGATTTTATCACATAAATTCCCTTTAACATACTGACCACAATACTTTTGGTGTCTTTAGTATATCCGATTTGAATACATGATACAATATCATTTTATTATTTTGAAATCAGGATGTGAAAATGACTATATAATGGTAACAGTTCAGCCATGCAAAATTGAATAGTAACATATAATGTAATGTTGCGACATTCACTTCTTGTCAAATGATAAAGAATGTGGTATTATGGAACAAATTGACATATAGTGCATGTTAATTTGTTTGTGAGACAATATAGTTAAGTCAAAACACACCACAATACAACCGCAATCTCTCGATAGAAAAAGGAGAACGCAACTATGGAAAAAGACTATACACCAGAATTTAAATTTCAGATGGTTTTGCAGATATTAAAAAGACAACATACTCAAAAGGAATTGGAAGCACGATATGACATTCCGCCTGGCACATTGGCAAAATGGAAAGCACAATTTATCGAAAATGCTCCATCTATTTATCAATTTGTAACATATGATACAACAAAAGATATCAAAAACCTCAGTGATACGTACATGGTGCGTATTCGCCAATTGCGCCAGAAAAATGGCTACTCCCAAAGAGAGATTGGACAGCTTTTAGGCACAGCACAAAATATGTATGCGCGATACGAAAATGGACGCAGCCAAATGTCCGTGCGATATCTCATGAAGTTGGCATTGTTTTATGGCGTTTCAATGGACTATCTTGCAGGATTGACAGAGGAAGGAGATGAATCTTAATGACCCGTGATGAAAAATATACTCCAAAATTTAAAGCAGATCGAGCATTAGAGCTACTGACAGGTGAAAAAACTATTACAGAACTATCAAAAACATATCATATGAGCAATCGTGTCTTAGCTAAGTGGAAAAAATGGCTACTTGAAAGAGGTAGTATTGTTTTTGAAAAAAGCAATCAATATCGCGATATCACTAATGTGAACATTGAAGTCGGCAACCGGCAATACTTGCCACGCTTAAAAGAATTACGGATAAAAAAACGGCTATCTCAAAAAGATGTAGGAAATGCAATTGGCATTACACAGGACTCTTATTCTAAATATGAAAGTGGATTAATTGAGTTGCCAATCCGAAGGCTCATCCAACTATGTCAATTTTATAAAGTGTCCATAGATTATATGATGGGAATGAAGGATGAATAGTCTTCTATTTTCTATTGTGCTTTTTTGTATGTACTCTTCTACTTCTATGAACAATTTCTTATCCCCTCTCTATCATTTTTGATAGTTCTCTCGCGTATTTTATTGCATCATTCATATTTTTTACTATTTCATATAATTTGATATAATACTTCTATATGAGCTATCCAACTCTCTACTCCTTATAGCAAAGCCATTTACTCAGATAACACCATTCAAGACATATTTGAGGTTTTGGCTTTCATTTGCACTGTTAAAAAACAAGGTCATTACTTTTTTTGATCCTAACATTCTGCTAAAAAAGTGGCTATTATCAAAAAGTCCTTTCAGATCTGTAAGTGAGTAATAATTTATCCATCTTCTGACAAACTGTGTTAGTTTCTTGGCTCTATCAATCACGCTCACATTTTCCACCTCATCAACGGTGTCATTGTCCTTGACTCTTGCTTTACACAAGTTTTTGCATATTCTTCGATGTCCAAGACATTCTTGTCATCAAAATTAGCTCTTTGCCATATTGTCAAGTGACTGATTGATTCTTTTTTACTTTTACACATGAAATCTTGTAGCTGTGCTATAAGTGTGCTAAACTCAACATAACAATACGTTAGAATTGTATCATTTCGATTTCTTTATTTTATTAATTACTTCTACAAGGAGAACTTAGAAAAGTGAACATACAAGAATTTAATACCGTTGGTTATTTTATTAAACACTATTTTAATTGGTCTATGAATTATTCTGACTTAGAATCTTGTATTGAAGACTTTTTAATGAGAGAAAAAAAGGAAGATATAAAATGCTTCAAAAAAGAAATAGAAACATTGTATATGTTAAATGATTCAGACGTTATTAGAGAAGTATCTTATAAACTCGGAGATAGAGGAATACCAACTAATAAAGCTTTAGATATGATATCGTTATTATATATAAAAATATTCAAAGATAAAAAATAAACCAGCTTCCAGTATATCAAGTAATTCAAAAAAGGCAGCCGCCCCGTCAAAGCGTCTGCCTTTTCCTGTATTTGTTCTTTTACCCACATCTAAAAACTTCTGCTATTATCTTTAGCTTAGCTTAAAACCCCTATTTTAAGTGCACAAACCCTTGATTTTACTGGTCTTTTCCGCCAAGCGTTTTCATCGTCGGGAACAACAATACATCGCGTATTGCAGGTGAGTTTGTCATCATCATCACCATTCGATCAATTCCAAATCCTATCCCGCCCGTAGGAGGCATGCCAATGCTAAGTGCGTTGAGAAAGTCTTCGTCCGTGTGATTGGCTTCCGCATCTCCGGCTGCCAACAATTCCTCCTGCGCCGCAAATCGCGCTCTCTGATCGATTGGATCATTGAGTTCTGAATAAGCATTGGCCATCTCCCAACCATTCATAAAGAATTCAAAGCGTTCTACATACTCTGGATTGTCTGGTTTTTTCTTGGTAAGTGGTGAAATTTCAATAGGATGATCCATCACAAAAGTTGGCTGAATCAAATGTTCCTCTACAAATTCCTCAAAGAAGCGGTTTAAAATATCACCTTTTTTATGCTTGTCTTCAAATTCTACATGCTTTTCTTTTGCGATTGCGCGTGCTTCCTCTATTGTATGAATCTCATGGAAATCCACACCTGCATATTTCTTAACTGCGTCCACCATTGTGATGCGCTCGAATGGCTTTGACAAATCCATCTCGTGCTCTCCATAGGTCAAAATAGCAGTTCCAGTAACTTCTTTTGCCACATAACGATATAGATTTTCTGTCAAATCCATCATACCATGATAATCTGTATAAGCCTGATATAACTCCATCAGAGTAAATTCAGGATTGTGTCGTGTATCTAATCCCTCATTGCGAAAAACACGTCCAATCTCATACACGCGCTCCATTCCACCCACGATCAATCTCTTTAAATAAAGCTCTAGCGATATCCTCAATTTTAAGTCCTCGTCGAGCGCATTAAAGTGTGTCTCAAAAGGGCGTGCCGCCGCACCGCCTGCATTGGATACAAGCATTGGCGTCTCTACTTCCATAAATCCCTGGCTGTCTAAATATCTGCGAATACTTGAGAGTACTTTAGAACGCTTAATAAAGGTATCACGAACTTCTGTATTCATAATAAGATCAACATATCTTTGACGGTATCGGATATCTGTGTCTGTCAGACCATGAAACTTTTCAGGAAGAATCTGCAAGCTTTTTGATAATAGTGTCACAGATGAAGCATGGACTGACATCTCACCCGTCTTTGTCTTAAAGACCTCTCCGCTAATGCCGAGAATATCGCCCACATCATACTTCTTAAAATCAGCATAACAATCTTCGCCAATGCTATCTCTTGCCACATAACACTGAATATTTCCCTGCACATCCTGCACATTACAAAAAGAAGCCTTTCCCATAACGCGTTTAAACATCATACGCCCTGCTATAGTGACTTGTTTTCCCTCTAGCTGATCAAAATCATCTTTGATCTGTTGACTGTGGTGCGTAACATCAAACTTTGTAATTAAAAAAGGATCTTTTCCCGCCTCCTGTAAAGCGGTAAGTTTTTCACGACGCACCTTCAAAAGCTGATTGATATCCTGTTGCTGGTTGTTCTTCTCCTGATTGTTGTTCTGTCCCTGTGACACGTAATCTTCTCCTTTCTATACTTCTGGCCTATAAATATTCAAAATTGTATATTCAATGACGCCTGCTGGTGCTTCCACTGTAACAATATCACCTTTTCTAGCACCCAAAAGCGCCTTTCCTAGCGGCGACTCATTTGAAATTTTACCTTTTAGACTGTTTGCCTCTGTAGCACCGACAATCTTAAACTCCATCTCATCTTCAAACTCGTTATCCTTTACTTTCACAGCCAGTCCAAAGCTAACTTTCTCAAGGTTGTGGTCATCATCCTCCATATCCACAACTTCTACATTTTTTAAGATCTTCTCGAGCTCTTCAATTCTCGCTTCGATATCGCGCTGCTCATCCTTTGCCGCATCGTACTCTGCATTCTCTGATAAATCACCCTGTTCTCTGGCTTCCTTAATTTTCTGAGCAACTTCCTTTCTCTTGATTACTTTGAGTTCATGCAACTCATCCTCATATCGTTTCAATCCTTCGCGCGTCAATAAATTTTTCTTTGTTTCCATGAATTTACACCCTTTCACAATCTTTTTACTTCAAAACCATAATGGACAAATTTTAGCCTCGATACAGGCTTGTACTCACAGCGTTATAAGCACTTAGCCATTCATTTCATTCATAAAAATAGTTCACGTACTTTTATGCAGCTTTATACGCCTTTTCATTAATAGTTCAAAACTTCTATTATCCCATAAACTCTGATATTATAGTATTTTTTAACTGCTCTGTCAAGGTTCTATCCCATGCAATTGCCAATCCCCCGCAAAAGTAGAGAAACTCCTGTCTAACATGCTAAAAATACGTGTACTACCACTAATAAAGACCTTTACCTTTTACGCGTATCTGACACACCTACTCCGATTCGCTCATAAATATTTTTCTGATCGCCTCTTCGAGCTGTGCAAACGTTTCCATTTCATTTACCATCCGCCGAAGCCTTGCCGAATGTGGAAGTCCCGCTGTATACCAGGCCACATGTTTTCGCATCTCGCGTACAGCTATATACTCTTTCTTATATGCAAGCTGTATTGTACTATGGCGCATAATTGTATCTCCAATTTGTTGTTTCGTTGGCCTTGGAGGTAAGTTGCCTGTATCTAAATACGCATTAATCTCACTAAAAATCCACGGGTTTCCGCGGCATGCACGCCCTACCATAATCCCATCACAACCCGTCTGCTCAATTAATTGTGCTGCGCAAAAAGCATCTGTGACATCACCATTCCCAATCACAGGAATGGACACCGCTTCTTTTACCTTTTGAATAATCTCCCAATCCGCTGCTCCTGCATAGTATTGTTCCCTAGTTCTGCCATGTACTGTTATAGCCGCCGCACCATTTTCTTCAGCTATTTTTGCGATCTCTACCGCATTGATATGGTTTTCATCAAAACCCTTTCTAATTTTTACTGTAACAGGCTTTTGAATAGCATGAGAGACTGCATAGATAATTTCTCCTGCTAATTTTGGTTCCAGCATCAATGCACTTCCCTCATAATTGTTCACCACTTTGGGAACAGGACATCCCATATTAATATCCAATATTGCAAAAGGACGGTCCTCAATATACTTGGCCGCCTCTGCCATAATCTCTGGCTCTGAACCAAACAATTGTAAGGATACTGGCACTTCGTCAGGATGTATCTCCATCAAGGACTCTGTATTTTTGTTTCTATATTGTATGGCTTTGGCACTAACCATTTCTGTGCACACAAGCCCTGCTTTCTGTTCTTTACAAAGCAATCTAAATGGAAGATCTGTAATCCCTGCCATAGGCGCTACTATTACGTTATTTTGAAGAATGACATCTCCAATCTTTATCTGTCTGTCATCGGTTATTTTTTTCATAGATAATTCTGAGTCCCTCCAGGGTCAACGCGCTATTGTACTCCTGTATCATATCGGTTTCAGCAGATATAATACGTCCAAGTCCTCCAGTGGCAACCACCTTCAGATCCTCATAATTCGTCTCTTTTTTTACTCGCTGAATAATGTACTCTGTCTGACCAATCTGACCATACACCAATCCCGCCTGCATACTAGAAATTGTCTCCTGGGCCAAAATCGATGCTGGCTTTTTGATCTCAACCTCTGGAAGCCTTGCAGTATCCTCCCACATTGCTTTTGCTGACATACGAATACCAGGTGCTGTTATCCCAGCACAAAAACTACCTTCTGCATTGACAAGATCATAGGTGGTGGCTGTTCCAAAATCAATCACAAGTACAGGCCCTCCATACAATTCATATGCGGCAACTGCGTCTACTATTCTATCTGAACCAATTTCACGTGGATTTTCTGTCACAATCCGTATCCCAGTTTTGATCCCTGCTCCAACAATCAGCAATCTTTCCTTCACATAGCGTTTAATCCCACTTGTAAGCGAGTGCATTACGTTGGGCACAACACTCGCAACAATTGTGCCTTCAATCTGTTCTGTGCGAATATTATTTTTAAATAATAGCTCTGTGATTAATACACCATACTCATCTGAAGTGCGTGGTGTCTTTGACATCAGCCGAAAGGTGGTTACCAGCTCCTTTTTCTTGTACACCCCAAATGTAATATTGGTATTTCCCACATCAATGACCAAAATCATGTTCTACTCTCCTACTCTATGATTGTTATTCATCCCTGCACACTAACTCCTATTTGCCTAATAACACAGCAAACACCATTCACTTACCTTCATCAAGCAAGATCTCCATTGGTTCATGGAGTATAAATATCCTGTAATAGAGACTAAGTGACTCTAAAAGCTCCTGCCGTTGCCTGCGTATCTCTCCCACTAATAGCCCACTGCTAATCTCGTCATACAATATATCCTCCTCGTAGGCGTCTGTCTCTATGCTTACACTACCATCCTCCTCAAAAACAAGAGTAAACACTCCTCCCACTTCTTCCGTAAACAACACACATATAATATGCAGTTCTTCTTTTATTGAATCAGGAATTTTACTAAATTTTTCATTAAAATAATATTTCTGTTCATAGGCATTTGCTCCACAAAGCACAATGCGCTCACTGCCTTTTATCATACTTTTTACCCATACTCCCTCAAAGGTCTAGAAATTTTGTACACAGATATCACTTTTTGCCTGCATGAATACTATTATAGTACTATCTAACTCATATTTAGAGATCTGCTTTGCCTATTTTTTAATACTACTTGTTCTTATTCTTTATATCGCATAACCATACACTCCGCGCACTGACACTTCTCCTGCATAGACTAAAACGGTTTTGCCGTCACTCTCACGCACCACAATCAATTCGCCCTTTTCATTGATCCCTTGTGCGACTCCATTGTACTCTCCCTGTGGATCTAACACGCGCACTTGCCTGCCACAATTTACTAAATCACGATTGTATCGCTCTACAAGCTCTGCTAAGCTCCATTGCTTTTCAAATAATTCATATATCTTCTCAAAATGATACATAACACGTGCTACTAACTGCGCACGATTATAGTGCACACCATTCTCTAAATAGAGCGACGTTGCCTTATCTTGAATATCCTCTGCAAATGTAGTCTGATTTACATTGATACCCGTTCCAATCACAACATAGTGAATACCATCTAGTTCTGCGCTCATCTCTGTAAGAATACCACAAACTTTTTTGTTGTTAATCACAATATCATTGGGCCATTTGATACCACAACTTGCCTTCGTAATCTCCTTTAACGCCTCTAATACTGCCATTGCCATCACTAGAGTCAACGCAGAAGCTTTTTCTGGATGACATGAAGGTCTAAGTAGCAATGACATATAAATATTTTGTCCTTCTGGCGCTTCCCAATTGTGTCCGCGGCGCCCTCTTCCTGCTGTTTGCATATCAGCAACCACAAGCAAGCCAGCGTCTTCACCAGACTCTGCTAATTCCTTTGCATCAATGTTTGTGGAAGTTGTCTTGTTGCGAAATACTAGCTTTTTTCCTATCCACTTCGTATCCATATAACTAATAATTGCTGCTTTTGAAAACACTTCTGTATCCTTGTCCTCCACAAGTCGATAGCCCTTATTATTTTGTGCCTCGATGATAAACCCTTCCTTCTCTAGTTGCTTGATCGCTTTCCACACTGCTGTGCGCGACACTCCATACTGTGCACAAAGCTCTTGTCCACTCACATATCCATCTGCATCACGAAGCCTTTTTAAAATCTCCTCATTCTTCACACTAACCCCCATGTCGCGCAAAGCTGCGACTCAAATCATGGACGTGAAAAAAGTCTGCTATGCAGACTTAGTACTTCTGCGTGAAGCAGCCTTTGCTGCAAACGAAAACTGCCACAGGCAGTTAGAAGTACTTTTCACGCTAACTCCCGCTTGCCCGCTTTTGCGGGCTCTTCAATCAAGATAAGTGAAATTTTAATTTCACTTTAACTCCCATTCGCCCGCTTTTGCGGGCTCTTGCCGATACCTTTAGTTTCCTAATGTTGCTGCCATTACTGCCTTAATGGTATGCATGCGATTTTCTGCCTCATCAAACACAAGAGATCGCTCTGATTCAAACACCTCGTCTGTCACCTCAAGCTCTGTAAATCCATATTTCTCGCCTTGAGTCTTTCCGATCTTAGTCTTAAGATCATGAAAAGCTGGGAGACAATGCAAAAAGACCGCTTGCTCTCCTGCATTGGCCATCACTGCACTTGTAACCTTGTAGGGTGCAAGTACTTTGATACGTTCCTCCCATATTGCTTCTGGCTCCCCCATTGAAACCCATACATCTGTGTAGATGACATCCACACCTTTTGTTCCTACCTCTACATCTTCTGTAAGAGTGATCGTTGCACCAGATTTTTGTGCATACTCATTACACTCAGCTACCAGAGCATCGTTAGGAAAATAGTCCTTTGCAGTGCATGCGGTAAAGTGCATGCCAAGCTTTGCACAGACAATCATCAAAGAGTTCCCCATGTTATAACGTGCATCCCCCATGTACGTCAACTTGATTCCTTGCAAATGTCCAAAGTGCTCACGAATAGTCAACATATCTGCAAGCATTTGTGTAGGATGATACTCATTCGTAAGACCATTCCATACAGGCACTCCCGCATAACGTGCAAGCTCCTCCACAATCGACTGTTCAAAACCGCGATATTCTATTCCTTCATACATTCTGCCAAGTACTCTTGCAGTATCTGCTATTGACTCTTTCTTGCCAATCTGAGAAACAGATGGGTCCAAATATGTAGCTCCCATTCCTAAATCGTGTGCCGCCACCTCGAACGAACAACGTGTACGCGTACTAGTCTTCTCAAAAATAAGGGCAACATTCTTTCCCCGAAGCGTATCATGTGGTATACCTTTTTTCTTTTTGTCCTTATACTCTGCCGCCAAATCAATAAGATACAGGATTTCCTCCGGTGTGAAATCCTTCAACGTCAAAAAATTGCGTCCTTTTAAATCCATTTTTATACCTCCTTGCATACTTTGACCTGTATCTGAACCCATAGTTTGAAAGCGGCCTTCCTTCAAACTCATATGCGCTGCATTTTTAATATACAGCCCCATCTATAGTTTAAAAGCGGCCTTCTTTTATATTTTCTACCTTTTTCATTTCAGTTTTCTATAAAACTTCAACTTATCGAATATAATACCACAAATATTGTTCTAAGACAATAACCCTCTAGAGACATTCCTGGTTCCTTATGACATTTATTGCATTTCAAATTTGATTCTATAGTTTATCCCTATCTTATGAACTAGAACACAATAACACATTATTATCTAACTAGCAACATGTACTTTCTCCATTTGAAATATAACTACCTCTCACCACCAAAACTCAGAGTATTTATTAGTCTACTGACAGTTCTTTTTCTGGGTGCCTATGCAATCAAGTAGCGACTTATGCGTCGGATGCGGGCAGATTTAGCTGCATATCTTTTTTCTGCGTCCGTGTGCATAAAGAAAGCGCAATCCGTTATAGATTGCGCTTGTTATTTATTAATCTTTGTATATTACCAGAATACATGATTACCAATAACCAATCCTTGCTGGTTTCCAACTCTTCTAAAATGAAGTGCATCTCCGACATTGCATCTACCGTTGATAGCCTCCTGTGCTGCTTGCATACAAGATGCGTTAGTCGTTTTATTTAATATGAGCGATTCCATTTTTCCTTTTGATGCAGGTGCAAACTGTCCAGATGCATAAATTACTTCTGTGATGGTGTTTGGGTATCCGCTGCACCGCACGCGATTCATAACCACTGCGCCTACAGCAACTTGCCCTTCATAAGGTTCACCACCTGCTTCACACTGAATCAATGCTCCCAAAATTTCAAGCTCTGTTGCAGAAGCAAGCACTGCTTCCTTTTGCACGTTTCTAGCTTCTTGAGCCTTTGCTGATGCCGCACGCGCTTTTTCCGCTGCCTTTGCTGCTTCTTCCTCTCTCTTACGAATGGTTTCCATAGACTCGGCTGTATCAATGTCAAATGTGACCTTAACATACTCTGCGGATACATAACCTGTAGCCCCTTCATAGCTGACCTTGACCCAATCGCCCTCCTCAGCAATCGCCTCTACGGCCTCTCCATTCGCTAAAAGTCCAAGAATTCCAGCGGAAGTACTAGCTTCCTTTCTAACACGTAATGTTTCTGTATTAGAACAAGCCGTAAGAATTCCTACTTCCTTTGCTAACTCCTCAGCCTCTTTTCCAAAATAGAGGTACTCATTCTTCACCCAGCCAATTACATCGCCAGACTGAAGCTTCGTCCATCCGTCTTTTCTCTCTAAAATATCTCCGCCACAATCCTTATAAAGCACTCCTAGCTTCTCCGAATCCTGGTCGGCGTCCTGTCGTATATTCACATACTGATTCACATTTGCCATTACAAACGTTGACTGTTCCTGCGGCTGTACAATTACCTCTGGTATACGATTGTTTCTTGCAAATGTAATGAGCTCTTCTTTGTTCATGGAAATTTCTGCATCTAATACATTCGCTGCACCGGCTGTCGTCACCAGCTCACTCGTCTTATCTGCTGAATTCATCTTGTCTAATGTGGCTTCCTGCTTTTTGCCTATACCATCCGTAATCTTTGCTGTGATATCAGCCGCCTTGATGTTAAATGGTATAGAGACAAACGCGGTCGTAACTGCTATAACGCACAACAGATATTTCCACCTTTCGCAATTTGTCTTCATTTCCTCTCCATTTTCCTTTCAATTCTTTTATTGTGAAAGTCCAAAAACCTTCGTACACACGTCAAACTCTTCGACTTTATGTATGATTGTTCCCAGAAATTTCCACTTTTATTCATGAAATGACTGTACAATAAATTCTTTTTCTTTTGTAACAAAATAAATATTAGTTTTACGTTTTTGCAACAAATGTTACGTAAATATTAACATCTATTACGTTTTCATATGATAGCAAAGAGTTCGCGACTTGTCAAGTTGCGAACTCCTGTTATTTTATAAAATATGCAAAAAAATAGAATATCAATAGTTATTTTTAGTAAATACCTCCATATCTTTCTTCATTTCTACTACATACATCCCACTCTTACAACTACAATACAAATCATCTTTTTCTATCTCCTAGCCGTTTTTAGCCTTGTTCACACACGCCTCAATTGCATCTATCACAGCAGCGCGAAACCCTTTTTCCTCTAACACTTTAACCGCCTCTATAGTAGTTCCCCCTGGTGAACATACCATATCCTTGAGTTCTCCGGGGTGTATTCCTGTCTCAAGTACCATCTTCGCACTACCAAGAACGGTCTGCGCTGCAAACGCATATGCTTGTTTTCGCGACATTCCTGTCAAAACTGCGGCATCTGCCATCGCTTCAATAAATAAAAATACATACGCAGGCGCACTGCCTGCTACACCGATAAAAGAGTCTATCAACCGCTCTGGGAGAACGTATGCTCTACCAAAACTACTCATTATCTTCTGTACCAGATCTTTGTCCGCCTCTGATGCATCTTCTTTTAGACAAATCCCTGTACAGCCCTCACCTACCATTGCCGGCGTATTTGGCATGCAGCGCACGATTCGTAACTTTTTTCCAAACTCTCCTTCGATCCAATCAATTGTACGTCCTGCTGCTATGGAGATCACTAGCTTATTTTCATCCACTATGTCTTTAATGGACAAAATGACCTCTGAAAAAAAGATAGGCTTTACTGCAAGTACAATGATATCAGCCTGCCTAGCAGTTTTTTTGTTATCTATTCCTGTGCAGATATTATACTTATCAGCTATGCGTTTTGCTGTACTCATCGTTTTGGAAGACCCTATAATCTCCTTTGGCTGACATAGACCTGTCTTTAAAATTCCTTCAATCATTGCAGACGCCATGTTTCCCAGTCCTATGAACCCTATCTTCAAAAAACTACCTCCTTTTGAGTTCCTATATCTCTTCTTAAACCAAACTCTAAAAATCCACTATGTTCTCTATACTGTATGACAAACATACTATGAAAGTCTTCGACTTTCATAGCATGGATGGCCATGCGGCCCGCTAGACGGCAGGCTGTGCATGATGAGGGTACTATGATTATTGTCTTCGCTGGCGTGCTGCCTCATAAATCAATATTGCTGTTGCTACTGCTCCATTGAGCGACTCTACCTGCCCTTCCATAGGAATCTTGACATATTGTGTTGCTTTGTCAGCAGTCGCACGATTCAGGCCATTTCCTTCATTTCCAATGAGAAACGCTGTAGGCCGTGTGTAATCAGGAACATCATAGTTCACACTATCATCAAGATGTGCGGCATACACACAAATATCATTTTCTTTTAACAATTCGATTGTGTTGCCTAGATCTTGTGTCACAAAAAAAGGCATCCTATAAATCGATCCCATTGTGGAACGTATGGTTTTTGGATTGAATAGATCGACTGTATTTCTTGTCATTACAATGCCACTTACCCCAGCGCCTTCCCCAGCACGCAGAATCGTTCCTAGATTTCCAGGGTCCTGCAAATCCTCAAGAAGCAGGAGAAGCGGTGCTTTGCTCTGCATCGAACTCCAGTTTGCCATATATTCTTCCCAAGTATATTGTGGCATAGAAAGCACTCCAAGGACTCCCTGCGGCGTCTGGGTATCAGAAACTTTCTGAAAGACTTCATCTGCAAGTAACTCTTTCTCCATTATATTGACCGATTCTCTTACAATTTTTTGTATAAATTCTTTCCTTTTATTAAAAAACGTTTCTGAAAAATATATCTCACGAATCCATTCGCGCGGGGCTTCGCGCAGCATTTTTTCCCCTTCTACTAGAAATACCCCTTCTTCTGTGCGAAATTTTGCCTTTTTTCCCAATGCTACTAGTCTTTTAATTCTATTGTTTGACGAACTTGATATCATACTTGTGTCCTTTCGCCATTTCGCATAATCACCTCTTGTTGCAAAAGTATAGCATAAGCTGCCTTATATCATGCAATTTCTGAAATGGTATAAGACATTTCAGAAATTGCATGATATAAGTTTACTATGAAAGTCTTCAAATCCTTGCTGTAGGTCTGCGCACGTGCTGCGCTGACCGTATGGCTCCAAAATCCCTGCTTTTGGCATTTTGTGTGATTCATAGTAAACCCCCTTCATTCATAGTGGTGTCTGATCACAGACATGGGGGGTTACTATGAAAATAAATGGTTTTATTTTGCAAAATGTTTCTTATTCTGCTCCAAAAGCTTTTCTGCCACTTCATTGCCAGCCATCACCATTAAGTGATCTGTACTTCGGATAATATAATCTGCCGACGGCATAATGGTCATTTCCTCCTCGTGCTTTTTCTTGATGCCAAGAATGGAAACCTTATGCTTTGCAGCAATATCTGACTCGCGAATACTCTTGCCAACCCACTCTTTTAATGGGGGCATCTCATAAATACCAAAAGCACCTGGCAAATCAATATAGTCAAATAGATTATCAAGGCTATAACGCTCTGCCCATTTCTCCGCAATATCTTTTTCAGGATAAATTACTTCATCTGCTCCGTTTCGCAGCAAAAACTTAGCTTGAATATCTCTAGTTGCCTTACTTACAACTCTCTTTGCCCCTTGTTCCTTTACTAAGCTTGTGATCTCAAGGCTGCTTTGAAAATTAGTTCCAATACACACAAACACTACATCAAAGTTTCTAATACCAATCGTTTTTAATACTTCTTCTCTAGTACAATCTCCGATTCGTGTACTAGTAGCATAAGGAACCATGTCCTCAAGTTTTTCCTCATTCTCATCCACAATCATAACATCATGGCCATTCTCCAAAAAATTTTGTGCTAAATGATGACCGAAACGTCCCATTCCAATAATTAAAATTGATTTCATTTTTATACCCCCCTAGTATGTGTTGATACTTTAGCACACATGACACTCCATATTCATAAACACAATCTTATTATAGATCTATATCTATTCTGCAAATATAACTAAAACCGTTTCTTTAGCAGAAAAAGAACTTATTTTTATTTAATATCATATGTTATCCTACAATAATTTTTTCTTGTGGCTGACGCACAGACGCAGATGTATTTTTCTGTGCAAACACTAATGCAAACGAGAGACTGCCAATTCGTCCACAATACATCAAAATAATAATAATAATACGTGATAGAGTTCCCAAGTCCCGTGTGATTCCCGTTGTCATGCCCACCGTTCCAATTGCCGACATCACTTCAAATAAAACGTCCTCAAACTGCAATAAAGGTTGTGTTGTCATTATAATCATTGCAGCGGCAATTGCCAATGAAAAATTAATGACCACCACGGCATTGGCTTTCTTGACTACTTCGTCAGTAAGACGCCTGCCAAACAGATTGATATCCTCTCTGTTTTGTATCATTGCAATCGCATAAAACAACAATACGACGATCGTTGACGTCTTAACACCACCTGCTGTTGAACCTGGGCTTCCTCCTATAAACATCATCACCATCGTCAAAACTTTACCAGAATTTGACAATGCCGCTGTATCCACTGTATTAAAACCTGCTGTTCGCGGTGTCACTGCTGAAAAAAACGCTCCTAACACTTTCTCCAGAGGGTTCATCCCTGCTAAGGATGCACTATTTTCTGTAATCAGAAAAAATAAAGTTCCTACTACTGTCAACACGATTGTCATAGATAACACGATCTTGCTGTGCAGTAAATATTTCTTAAAGTGCCACTTATTGCGCACGACATCATCCCATACCACAAAGCCAATCCCACCAATTAAAATAAGTGACGCCACCACCACATTGACAAGAACATCCCCCTCATATGCCACTAAAGAGGAATATGCTTCGTTAATTCCCATCAGATCAAAACCCCCATTGCAAAAGGCAGAAACTGCATGAAAGATTGAAAAGTAAATTCCTCTTGCAACGCCAAACTGCGGTACAAAGCGAAATGCTAAAAAAATCGCTCCCAACAGTTCAATGCACAATGTTCCCTGCACAATCTTTTTGACGAGACGAACGACTCCCGCAATCTCAAGAGCGTTGACACTTTCTTGAAGCTGTTCGCGCTCCTGCAATCCAATGCGCTTTTTAAGTAACACTGAAATAAATGCGCCGATTGTCATAAATCCAAGACCGCCTATCTGAATGAGGCACAGGATAACAAGCTGACCAAATAGGGTCCAATTTTGATAGGTATCTGCCACTACCAACCCTGTCACACATGTGGCAGAAGTCGCTGTAAAGAGGGAGCCTATTAGATTCCCCTGTCCCGATCTATTTGATATTGGTAATGTAAGCAACAGTGTCCCCGAAACAATAATGAGTGCAAAACCTAACGCAATCAAACGTGTTGTTGACTTTTTTACAATACCCTTTTTTTTCTTATCCTCTACTGCCATACTAATCCCCCATGCCGCCTTTGGCGGCTCAAATAGAAATGAAAAACGCTGTCTTTTGCGTTTTTCCTATGTGCATAAAATAATCCGGGAACCATAACTTATGCATTCCCGGACTATACTATTGGCATCTGCCTCTTTGATATATGCACCGCGCTCGTATTAACGCGATAATTTTGTGCTGATATCATATTGATAATCATTGATGCCTTTTTTCATATTCAGCGCTTCTTCTATATCAAAATCAACAAACTCTCCATGCTTGTATGCAATGACACGATTGGACTTACCATCGCGAAGAGTATCTGCCGCATAAGCCCCCATAATCGATGCATAGAAACGATCCTTACATGTCGGATTGCCGCCGCGCTGCAAATATCCTAAGATTGTCGCACGTGTCTCAATACCTGTAGCCGCCTCAATTCGTTTTGCCATCGATGTGGAATGTCCAATTCCTTCTGCATTTATAATAATATGATGCGTCTTGCCTTTCTTTCTGCTTCTGATAATATTGTTAATCAATTCCTGCTCATCATAATTATACTTTTCTGGAAGTAGAATATCCTCTGCACCATTTGCAACTCCTGTCCAAAGCGCTATATACCCTGCATGTCGTCCCATTACCTCAATAATCGAACAGCGCTCATGTGAAGAGGATGTATCACGCACTTTGTCAATAGCTTGCATTGCTGTATTGATTGCGGTATCAAAACCAATTGTATATTCTGTACACGCAATGTCAAGGTCAATCGTACCTGGTACTCCAACTGTATTAATACCATGACGTGCCAACCCTTGCGCACCTCTATAAGAGCCATCTCCACCAATCACTACAAGGCCATCAATCCCATGCTTGCGACAAATTTGTGCTGCTCTCTCCTGTACTTCGGGTTCCTTAAATTCCAGACAACGTGCAGTTCCTAAAATTGTACCACCTTTTTGGATAATATCAGCTACGCTGTACGCCTCCATATCAATAATCTCTTCATTTAGAAGCCCGAGATAACCACGTTTGATTCCCTTTACCTTCACATTGCTTGTCAGGCTCTTTCTGACAACCGCACGGATGGCGGCATTCATTCCCGGTGCATCCCCGCCGCTTGTCAATACGCCTATTGTCTTGATCTCCTTAGACATTTTTATACCTCCTATGCACTATATGAACTTTGCCAAAATTTTCTACAACCTTCTATACTATCCCCCATGCCGCCTTTGGCGGCTCAAATAGAAATGAAAAACGTTGTCCTTGGCGTTTTTCCTGTGTGAAAAAAGTCTGCTATGCAGACTTAATAGTTCTTAGACAGTGTCTTTTGCTGCCTTAGAACTATTTTTCACACTAACTCCCATCTGCCCGCTTTAGCGGGCACTCCAATCAGGATGGGTGAAATTTTATATTTCACACTAATCTCAAATCATGAACGTAAAACTTAGTATTTCTCCGAGAAGCAGCCTTTGCTGCATTTTCCGCTTTTTATCCATCAATCATTGTAACCTTTTTTTGCCAAGAATACAATACTCTTTGCTAAAAAATTATGGTGCTCTGCGCATTTTTACACCTGTATAAAATTTCCACAAAAGCACCACTCTTGTCACACCTATCTGTACTTACTTAAAAATCTTGTGACACTTATCAGACTACTTTGACATTATCTTCCCCAAACAATCCCCTCAGTCTACTTAACATCTCGCTATCTGCCTTGATATTTTTGTTGGGAGGCAATGTTTTCCTCTGTCGTGTTTCTTCTATATATATAACAACGCTGTCTATTCCTTCTGAATGATATATAGCATCAAACAGTACTTGTTCCTGTGCTGTATATGTGCTGATATTGGGAAACTTTAACCACACCTTTTTAGGAATTTCATCAAACAAAACAATCTTTTCACAGATCAGTTTTCCATCTCGCTCTTCCTCTAATGATACTCTTCCCTCTATAAATACCTTATTTTCATCCAACAATTTTGCAGAATACTTTTCATAGGCATTGGGAAAGATAACAATTTCAATAGAGCCTACTAGATCCTCTACTGTCACAAACGCCATAATCTGATTATTTTTAGTGTATTTGATTTTTTTATCTATAATCATACCACCAATTGTCTCACTGGCATTATCTCTTACATGTGTAGTTTTTGTTTCTTCATCCAGATAAAAATCAGATGTCTTGGCTGTAATGTGCCTCTCCCACACTGATTGATATTCTTGCATTGGATGTCCACTGACATAAAATCCCAGAACTTCCTTTTCAAAGCTTAACAAAAGGCCTTTCTCATACTCTCCTACATCTGGAAAACGAATTTCAAGTTTTTCCTTTTGCTCCTGTGAGACAATATCGAGCAAAGACATTTGTCCTGCCATTGCTCCGCGCTTGCTATGGGTAATCTCATCAAAAATCTGCACATACACACTCATATGCTGTTTTCTAGTTGCCCCAAAACTGTCAAATGCTCCTGCTTTGATAAAATTCTCTATATTGCGCTTATTGACACCGCGATTGAGCGTCCGTTCCATAAAATCCTTGATCCCCTGGTAGGGTCCATGCGCTCTTCGCTCTGTAACTATGCTGTCAATAGCGGGACGCCCCACACTTTTAATTGCTGTCAGCGCATAACGTATCGCCCCATTTGACACAGAAAAGCCAGCCTCACCCTCGTTGATATCAGGCGGCAAAATAGAAATTCCCATATTTTTGCACACTACAATATAATCAGAAACTTTGGGTGAACAATCGATTACAGAAGTCAAAAGTGCTGCCATAAATTCCACTGGATAATAATACTTTAAGTATGCTGTCTGATAGGCCACCACAGCATAGCAGGCGGCATGAGATTTGTTAAACGCATACTTTGCAAAATCGATCATTGTATCATAAATATGATCTGCTACCTGCGCAGAAATCCCGCATGAAACACAACCTGGAACCCCTTCCGCTTCATTTCCGTTCACGAAATTGGAACGCTCCTGCTCCATGACATATGTCTTTTTCTTGCTCATGGCACGGCGTACTAAGTCACTGCGCCCCATTGTATAGCCTCCTAGATCACGTACAATCTGCATAACCTGCTCTTGATATACAATACAGCCATATGTTGTAGACAAGATCGGTTCTAGTTGCGGACACGCATAACTTACTGCCCCATGATTATTCTTTCCTCTTATATAAGTAGGAATAAAGTCCATCGGTCCAGGTCGATAGAGCGAAATACCCGCTATCACATCTTCAAGATTCTGCGGCTTTAACTCTTTCATAAAGTTTTTCATCCCTTGACTTTCTAACTGGAATACACCATCTGTCTTTCCTGTTCCAAGAGAGGATAACACTTTTTTGTCATCATAGTCTATTTTATCTACATCTATATAAAGTCCTGTGGTCCTTTCTACATTTTCTACTGTGTCATGGATGACGGTCAACGTTCGCAGTCCCAAAAAATCCATTTTCAACAATCCCAACTCTTCAATTGTTGTCATCGTAAATTGTGTCGTAATCGAACCATCACTTCCTCTAGAAAGTGGTACAAACTCGTCTGCTGGCTTCTGACAGATAACAACTCCTGCCGCGTGCATAGAGGTATGACGTGGAAGTCCTTCAAGTTTTTTACACATATCTATCAAGAAATGTACTTGCTCATTTTGTTCATATAACTCTCTCAATTCATGATTCATCGAAAGCGCCCGCTCTATGGAAACTGGCTTATTTTGTTCGTTTGGTATCATCTTAGCTGTGCTATCGCACAGATTATATGACAGATCTAGAACGCGTCCCACGTCTCTAATCACATTTTTTGCCGCCATTGTTCCAAATGTTACAATTTGAACCACCTTGTCATGACCATATTTTTCACTGACATAATCAATAACTTCCTGTCTGCGCTCATAACAAAAATCAATGTCAATATCTGGCATAGACACGCGTTCAGGATTGAGAAACCGCTCAAAAAGCAAACCATATCGGATCGGATCAATATTGGTAATGTGCAGACAATAAGACACTATTGAACCCGCGGCACTTCCGCGGCCAGGTCCTACTGGAATATCATGCTCACGTGCCCAGTTGATAAAATCCCATACAATTAAAAAATAGTCCACATACCCCATTTTTTGAATGACTGCAAGCTCATACTCTAGTTTTTCTACAAGAGTGCCATCATCCTTTGGATATCGCTCTTGTAGTCCGTCAAAGCACAATTTTTTAAGATATGTTTCCGAATTGTATCCTGATGGCACATCAAATTTTGGCAATTTAGTGACTCCAAATTCAATCTCTACATTGCATCTTTGCGCAATCAAGGCTGTGTTGGTGATCGCTTCTTGTGCATAGGGAAAGAGTTCACGCATCTCCATCTCACTCTTTACATAATACTGCCCACCTTCATAGCGCATACGATCTGAGTCTGAAACCTTCTTAGCTGTCTGAATACACAAAAGAATGTCATGAGACTGTTCATCTTCAGCATATGTATAATGGATGTCGTTTGTTGCCACAAGCGGTATATCCAACTCCTTGCTAAGACGTACCAGTGCTGCATTGACTGTTTTCTGGTCCGCTATCCCATGATCCTGAAGTTCGAGAAAGTAATTTCCTACTCCAAAACAATCACGATATTTCTGAGCTGCTTTTTTGGCCTCCTGGTACAATCCTTTTACAATTAACCGTGGTACTTCTCCAGCTAAACATGCAGACAAAGCTATAATCCCTTCGTGATACTGTTGTAAGACCTCCATATCTACACGCGGTCTATAGTAATAACCTTCTGTAAATCCCTTGCTCACAATCTTCATTAAATTAGAATATCCTTGGTTATTCTCCGCAAGCAACACTAAATGATGATATCGTTCCTCTCCTCCTGTTGTTTCCTTATCAAATCGTGACTCAGGTGCCACATACACTTCACAGCCAAGTATCGGCTTAATCCCATTTGCTTTTGCTTCCTTATAAAAATCAATCACACCATACATAACACCGTGATCTGTGATTGCGCCGCTATCCATTCCCAACTCTTTTATACGTTTAACATAGTCCTTTATCTTATTTGAACCATCTAGGAGACTATATTCTGTATGTACATGTAAATGCGTAAATGCCATATGTACTCCCATCTGTGTGTCTAATGTGGATACAAACTAACTATCACATCAACTTTTGCCCGCCTGCTTTAGCGGACTCTTCACTTCAGGATGGGTGAAATCTTTGATTTCACACTAAACACACGTGTAAATTTTTCTACTACTTTATTAAGTTCCTATTTAAAAATCTTAGATTATTGCTTTTGCTATTATCAAGCACCCTTATTTTCTAACCCTCAATATTTGCATTTGTTATATTTCCATCACTGTCAATCTCCACCTCTTTCTTCCTTTTCACTCATCCTTATTCGCCCGCATTAGCGAAGAAGCCTTTCTTTGCACGCCTTTGGCAACTTTAAATACGAAAAACAATCCTTTGTTTTTCTCTTTTCTCCTTTTCTATAAAGCCATCGTCCTCTGTTTAGATACCCTTTGTAGCACACACCTGCCTTGCAATGATAGCATGGCGATTGCGATATTTGTTTGTTAAAACATTCTTCTGCCATATATTCATTGCCGATGGCCATATAATACCATCCAGCCTCGTCCATACGCTCTGGAAGATACATTTTTACGTTGGCATAAGCTTCTAGATTACCATTGGGATATGCTGTCTGAAAACATGCTAAAAATGCCTGCGCATCTTGTTCTAAGTTATTATCTTGCCCATCTAAATACTGAATCATTATTCGCTTCTTATACAACTTCATACCAGCTTTTGCAAGTTCTGGTGAAGTCAGAACCAATCGTTCCATATCATAAGTTTCCATCTGATTTTGCAAGTACTCCCATGCTTTTGACAAGGAAACATTCATCAAAATCCGTGCCACATACACCCACCATTCACACAACTGTACATATTGTTTTTGCTTGTCATCACAGACATCCTGACTTAAAATATACTCTTGTCCTTCCTTTGCAGCTTCCCATGCTTTCGATATATTTTTGTTAATCCAGTTCGTATACACTGTCCATCTGTATAGAGACAGTCTATCTTCAAATGTCATTGATGGGTTTGCCATCAGCCTAGCACGATTTACACACTCCTCCATCTGCGCAGTTTCATTCTTCCACAGATGAATCTCCGCCTGCACCAGCCATCCTCTCCACGCAGACTCCGAAAAAGTTTCAATCAAATGGTCACTGCAATCCTTAGCTTTCTCAAGTTGCTCCTCAAACGGGATTTGTGCTCCATTACTAATCAGAATATATTTTGCATACAAATACCACATAAGTGCTGTATCACACCCATTATTCAATGCATCCTGATATCCTTCTATCCCATTAAAGCCCCATTGCTTACTGCTTATTATTGCCATCATAAACCAAATTGTCGGAGTCCTATAATACTCTGGAATCTCTGCAAGTACTCGATACGCCTCTATCAATCGCCCAAAGCGCAACAAAAGTTCCGCTAACAAAATTCTATCATATCCGTCATCGCCATCTTTTACCTGTTGTTTCAAATACTTTACTGCCTGATCTTGATCTCTTTTTCTAAAATCAATCTCAAAATATCGATATTGATGCCTTATTGACAGTTGAGCGCACACTTCTCCATACACTCCATACTGCTTGTACAAATACATCCAAATATCTAGATCATTTTTGTCTCTAACTTCTTGTTTGTTTCCCATTGCATAATAATACAATAATAATGGGTTCCACTCTGATATATTTTTTGCTGTCACGGGAAGAACTTCGACACATCGAAAACGATCCAGTTGCTTTTGCAGCCATCTTCTCAACACATGATAAGCAAATAGAGGATCACTTTTTGCGACGCCATTTTGCAAACTTTCGATAAAATATGTATCCTCCTCAGAAAAATAAACCATGTCTTGTGTCTGTTCCAATATTCTATACGCATTTTTTTGATATTTGTCCCATAGATCCTGTCGATCTAGACCCCATGTCAGATAGACAAATGCCACCATGAAATGTGGGGCATTTTTGTGATATCCTGTCAATGAACCACTGCGCATAATCCATTCCATGAAAATCTGATAATCTCGTATAACTGTGTTGAAACGATGCAAGAAAAATGAAGCTTCCATATGAATATCATATAGTTCTATACACTGCCCGTTTTCTTCTAAAAGTAGTTCTGCATACAACTGAGCCGACTCATAATCCCCAAGAGATAACATACACTGTGCCATCAAATAAAGATTATGTTTATACCGCTTGTCAAAAAGAGCAGTCCCCCACGTTTCACACAACTCTTTTTTAAACTTTGCATAAATATTCTCAAGTCCTTCTGCAACCCTTAGACATTCCGTCACATTCTGTTTTATATAGTGATAGTCAGCACAGAGAATATAATACTCATATTGCCTATGTTCCAGTATGGCTTGTTTCTTACAGTCGTCATTGAGCACAATCTGTTCATATTCTTGCAAAACCGAACTTTCTTTTAGATGACAGCACATAGCAAATAGATTCTGTAAACATCGTTTATCCAAGCTTGGCGATTCTATTCCCAAAACCTGTGTATAATCTAACAAATCCCTAATCTTTTCCATTGTGACATTATGATTTCCCTCATAAAAACATTGGACCACTCGCCCATATTGTATCTGCCATACAGGAGTCAATACCTCAATGTTACTATCCTCGTACTCTGCCAACTCCCTCGACAAATCACGTGCGTCCATTCCCAACAACAGACAAAGTTCTATGCGATCTTTTATGTCATACACCGATTCATAGCCTTTTTCGACCAATTTATTTAATTCATCCAAATACTGTTTTGCATCCTGTTTTTCATTTTGGTACTCTGAGCGAAACTGCTTATATTGATTTATATAATCATCCACAAACCAGTGTTTGTCTGGCTCATCTTTTACTTGTATTGTCTTTGTTCTTCTGATATAAAATGAGTCAATACCTCCTACTTGTGGACAAACCACTGAAAAAATCCAATCCTCCTGTAGCCTTTCTAATTCATCTAAAACTATATAGGGAAGATAGGGATGTTTCTTGATATAATTTTCTAATAGCTTTCTTGTCTTTTCATAATTATAAATTGGATCTGTCAACAGTGTTCTCCAACAAGCAACGTCTTTTCTAGTATCCA
This sequence comes from uncultured Lachnospiraceae bacterium, assembly GCA_910586095.1. Lineage (GTDB taxonomy): Bacteria > Bacillota > Clostridia > Lachnospirales > Lachnospiraceae > COE1. The sequence continues at coordinate 39,413 of CAJUHQ010000002.1, forward strand.
AATTCTTATATACACAATGGATCTCTTTCAACCACTGTTTTTGTTGCATCCGAATCCAATCTCTACTTTCATCCATCTCTTTTTATCCTTTATTTCTTCTTGCAAAAACTTATTTTATTATTTTTGCATAAGACTATATACAACCCTTATCTGTGCCCTCAAAATAGAGTTTATAACCACTCTTATTAGTGTTATTATATTGGTTTTGTATTGAAAAATCAATGATGTTTATAAAGATCACGTGTTTGTCGAAATGTCTTTTTATGATCCATAATTTGTAAAAATAGATTTAGCTTTCCATGTTTTGTTGTGATCTATGAAAAAATATTCATAATAATGAAATAATTATAAAGATTTCTTTGAAAATAATTAGACAAAAGCGCCAAAAGGGCTTATAATGAGTTATGAAGTTATCTAGACAGATAATGTGTGATTTATGTGCTAGACAAGTTTTCTTTTAATCTTGTATTACTAGCACATTGATACTAACACTATCCTGTTTTTATTGCCTTTATTCTGTGGTCTCTTATGAATTTGGAAGCGATACTTACAATACATCAATCAGACAGCCTGTTTTGTGCATTGATATTACAATCGCTGTTAGAACAATTATCACTGATACTCTTTAGGAGGCTATAAAAAGGCAGGCTACTATTTATTAAGGCGCATATCATTATAAAGAGGGGTGATCTGTAGGAGCGATACATATGGAAAGACGACAAAATCTATCTTTAAGACTACAAATTATGAGGAGACAAACGCTATGTTAAAAAAATTGAACCAACTACATATTCAACCTAGGCTGATGCGGGCCTTTATTATGATAGCTGGCCTTTTGGCAACTGTTGCAACAATCGGTCTTGTAACAATGATTGTACTTTCTACCACCTATTCAGCTTCTTTGACAGACTATGGATTTGCGCAGGGTGATATCGGAAGAGTTATGGCACAGTTTGCAGACACTCGTTCTGCACTTCGCGGAGTGATTGGCTATGATGATCAAGATGCCATTGACACACTAATGGAAAACCATGACAACTATAAGTCTGAATTTACACGAGAGTTTGCTGAACTTGAAAGTACTATGGTTACAGCAGCCAACAAAACCTTATATCAGGATCTGGAAATCAAACTTGACAGCTATTGGAAATTAGAGCAAGAAATCTTAACATTGGGGAACACTACTGATCCTGAACGATGCCATGCAGCACAGGAGATGGCAATCAATGATTTAATGCCTCAATATGAAGCTATTTATGATGAACTAACTCAAATTATGGATATTAAGGTGGAGCGTGGTCACACCCTCTCTGTTACTCTTGGTATTATTAGTACTGTACTTGCCATTTTCATTGGAGTTGTCATCCTTATCTCCATTGGTTTAGCATTATCTGTGAGCAAGTCTATTGCAAAGAGCATCTCTGTTCCTCTGTCACAGATTATGAATCGTTTAGATACCTTTGCCAAAGGAGATTTAACTTCACCGTTCCCTACAGTCGAAACAAAGGATGAACTTGCAGACATGGTTAATATGACTATTAATATGGCAGCAACATTACAATTTATTATCACAGATGTAAAAAACATCTTAAACTATATGGCTTCTGGTGATTTTACAGTAACAAGTAAAGATAAATCAAAGTACATGGGCGATTTCGACGCTGTTTTAGTGGCTATGTCTGATCTTAAGGCTCAAATGGTTGATACTTTGCAATCTGTAGGCGAGGCATCTTCACAAGTAGCAGCAGGTGCAAGCAACTTGTCTGATGCTGCACAGAACCTCGCAGAGGGTGCAACAGACCAGGCAGGCGCTGTTGAAGAAATGCAGGCAACTATTACCACTATTACTGATGACATTAGAACTACTGCAAACCATGCAGAGGAATCCTATAACCAAGCCCAGAAGTATGCGATTGAAGCAGAACACAGCCACACTGAAATGCAGGCAATGATGGATGCAATGGCACGAATCAGCGATGCATCTCAGAAAGTTGGAAACATTATTTCTGAGATTGAAGACATTGCTTCTCAGACCAATCTTCTATCTCTAAATGCTTCTATTGAAGCAGCGCGTGCAGGTGAGGCCGGCAAGGGCTTCGCTGTTGTTGCAGACCAAATTCGTCAATTAGCAGAACAGAGTGCACATTCTGCTGCGGAAACTAGAACATTGATTGAGACTTCTCTTAATGCTATTGCAGCAGGCAGCAAAACGGTAGATGTTGTGAACTCTTCTATTGACCGTGTTTTGGAAGGTATCGGAACCATCGCAAATTCTTCTAAAAACATTAGTGAAATGGCTACTGCTCAGGCTGAAGCAATGCATCAGGCTGAATTGGGTGTCAATCAGATTTCAGAAGTTGTTCAGTCAAATTCTGCTACAGCAGAGGAAACTTCCGCTACAAGTGAGGAGTTATCTGCTCAAGCACTGACATTAGATTCACTTATTAGCAAATTCCACTATTAAAAATACAAAGGGCTGCCACAGTATCACACTCTGGCAGCCTTGCTTTCCTTTAGTAACTATTCATCTATACCACGCACTTTGCTGCGTATGTGTCAGTATCTGCCACATACGCTTATCTTTATCCTTAGGAGATTGTATTATTATGAGTTTTAATTTGAAAAAAGATGGAAAACGAATTGTCGTCATCTGCATTGCTTCTGCAATTATGGCATTAAACATCAAGTCCTTTGTGCGAACAGGTGGACTTTTTCCTGGCGGAGCTACAGGTCTAACGCTTCTTATACAAAGAAGTTTTGAACTATTTTTTCAGATTAATCTTCCCTATACCCTTATTAATCTACTGCTAAACCTTGTTCCTATTTACATAGGCTTTCGATTTATTGGCAAAAAATTTACATTGTTCTCCTGTGTTACCATTATGCTCACCAACATTCTTACAGACGCAATTCCCGTTTTTGCCATCACATATGACACTTTGCTAATCAGCGTGTTTGGTGGTATGCTTAACGGTTTGGCCGTAAGTATGTGCCTGTTACAAAATGCCACTACAGGTGGTACCGATTTTATTGGAATTTATTTGTCTCAGAAAAATGGTATCGATTCCTTTAATCTAATATTGGGCTTCAATGTGATTATTCTAGCTGTAGCAGGCTTATTATTTGGATGGGATAAAGCTCTTTATTCGATTATCTTCCAGTTTTCCTCCACACAGATTATGCATGTGCTATACAAACAATATCAGCAAAACACACTTTTGGTGGTAACGCATAAACCAGAGGAAGTCTATCAGGTAATCACTTCCACCAGTAACCACAGTGCTACTATGGTAAACGGTGAGGGAGGATTTGAACGTCAAAAGTGTAAGATCGTATACTCTGTCGTATCACAAGCAGAGTGCAAACCCGTCGTGAAAGCAATCAAGCAAGTTGATCCTTCTGCATTTGTAAATGTCATTCGAACAGACCAGATTTCAGGGCGTTTTTATCAAAAACCTCATGACTGATTTTTCCTTTGTCTATCAATAAAAAGCTGTTACAAAGATTCTTATGTGTCTTTGTAACAGCTTTACTTTTTTATTTAGGTACAATATGAATGATTCCAATCGTTCCACGAAAAGCCGGAGAAAAAATATGTTGTGAAACCTGTTCCGACAACTTCCCATCCCATGACGCATGCAAGTGTCCTGCAAGAACTTGTTCTACAATAGTATCCTTGTCATAGATCAACTCCAAATATTGTTGTGTAATTACATTAGGCTGAAACTGTTTACTCTCTTGGCTCCAGTAATAGATTTTACCCCGCTCCTGCATAGAAAGCTCTGCCAAAGAATCGTCCATGCGTGATTCATAGGGAACATGTGTGACCATAATCACAGGCTTTCCACGTGAATATACATCTTTTACCATATTCAAATAATACTCTGGCATATCCTTTGTAGAGTGGTCAATCCCCAACACAATAAAATCATTTCTGTCCCAAAATTTATTAGAAATCTGATCTTCATCAATTGTCTGGTGCAAGGTACGCGCCTCTGTCTCTGTAAAAAATATTCCGCCATAATAGGCGCCATAATCATGATCTGCACGAATATAGATATAAGGGATATGCAAATTGTCCAATCCTTCTTTGATAAGTGCGATATTGGAATTGCTACAATAGTCCATGATATCCCCACCAAAAATAACTCCATCAAACGCATTGTAATTCAAATACTTTACAATTTCTGGCCACAAGTCCTCTGCGTGAACACCATCTTCTGTAATAGCCAACTCCTCATAGCGCTGATGAATGGCATCTAAATACTCTACATGAACATCTCCTAAAAGCTCTCCTGACTCATGATCGCTTATCAGGTGTAAATCACTTACCCATGCCAATGTATACTCCTTGCTAAGTCCTTCTATAGTGATGGTTACTTCCTCTGTGGTAAACTCATATTCTGGCTCTGGATATAGGATTGATTCTTCCTCACTAGAAGTCTCCTGTGTTGTCTCACTTTCCTCCTGTGGCATCTCAGTGTTTGGTACTGTGCTTTCCTCATTGTTGAGCGCAGGTGCATCTGTGTTCCCCTCATTCTTGCCATACAGATACAACCCTGCTAATATCAGAATAACTAGTGTAAGTAGAACAAAAATTGCGCGAAAATCATTGTTATTTTTCCCCATATCTTTTTGGTTGTTCTGCATTGCTTACCCTTTCATTGACTTTATATTTCCCTATACTACTTAATCCCAATCTTTGTAGTCTGCACTTTATAATGTACTGCAAATTGTATCACACATTAAAATGTGACACTACTCATTCGGTCGCGAATCCACTGTCTATTCTCAGGTGTAACTCCATTTCTCTCATCGACAGAATTCTCACCAAAATCATTAAAGTACCAGAAATGCAATATATCAATCTCATCACCAATCCAAAGCCCCTGAGTTTGTCCTAGATGATCGATCATCTCACTATATGCATCCTCTACTTCTGTACACTCTTCGCCTGCATCGTATGTAAAATAAATATAATAGTATATCAACATAGGATTATAATCTGTCGCTTCGATCATCCCCGCAATCTTTTGTGCTGCTCCCTTTGATGTGATAGTGCCTGCGCTCAATTCAGTTTCTGTTTGCTTTTGAATCCACCACGCAAGCGCATAACAATAGCGCAGTCGTATTGGATCATCTAAATCAGCAGAATCATACATATTGTCTGCTTCGGACATCAGGTTCCACGCCTCCGTCCTAGACCAATTTTCTCTGTATGTAAACTCATCAAAGGTTTTAATCATTCGACTGCGATAGTCTGCGACAAAGCTCTCACGCTCTGATAACAACAACGAAGTATCTACTGTATATCCCTCATTTGAAAGCTCGTCCGCATAAGCTACTACCTGGTCAAACTCACTTACCACCTGCGCATAGATAGAACCTGATAATCCTTGCCCAGAGAAGAAATCTCTGCGTCTAATCACTGCATCCACATAGGAAATATATGCATCCTCAATTCGTTCAGCAACCGCCTGTGTATCCCCCAACACTGTTGCTTGTTCTCTGTACTGATCCATTGCCGAGCGAAGGTTTTCTATTCCCTCTAGAAGTTCTTCATCCTTCTCAATCTTTTCTTTTCCAGCTTCCACCAACTCATCTATAGGAAGAAGCTGTGCCTCCACATCAATATCAGGTTCCGAATGAGGTTCTGTTGTCGTTGATGGTGTAATATCAGAATCAGCAGTCACCGCTGGTTTTTCGCCGAGCGGAAACGGAATAATACCTTTCCAGACCAAAAATGCTACTACTGCCACTGCCGCAACTACTACTCCAACTCCAACCAAAATAAATGTCGTCTTATTATCTTTTTTGTTGGGCTCCTGCCGTGGTGGCACTGGAGGTACGGGTGGCATAGGTGGTATGGGAGGGACTGAGTCATGATTATATCCTCCCACTTCTATATTCCGCTGAAACTCATCTAAAACAGCGGTTTGAGCTGTTCCCATATCTGGAGAAGACGGCTGACTTCCTAAAATTTGTGTCCCCTCCAAATCGCCGCCAAAACTAGGTTGTGGATATCCATTTACAGGTTCTTGTGAGACATTATACCCTGTACCATTTCCCAACTGTGCATTTTCTAAAAATGTCGTCTCCTGTGAAGCACCATATCCTGTACTATTTCCTAATTGTGCATTTTCTAAAAATGTCGTCTCTTGTGAGGCATTATACCCTGTAGCATTTCCTAACTGTGCATTTTCTAAAAATGTCGTCTCCTGTGAAGCACCATATCCTGTACTATTTCCTAAAAGTGTTGTTTCCTGTGAAGCGCTATCACCCACACTAGCCTGGGAACTTTCTAGAATCATTGTTCCTTCTGAATCATCACTTTCTGGAGCTACATATGGATTCTCCATATGCATCATTCCCTGCGAATTTCCTCCTAACACAGTTGTCTCACTCCATCCATTGGCAGACATCTGCGTTGATGGTGCCACTGCCTCTGCGGGTGTCCCACACTGTGTACAAAATTTCACTCCCTCTTGCAATAATGCCCCACAATTTCTACATAATATTTTCTGTGGGGATGCTGGTACACTAAGATTCATTCCACACTTTACGCAAAATCGTGCACCGTCATTATTCTCATGTTGACATCTTAGACATCTCATTTTAATTCCTCCCTACGCGTTACGCGTATACCAATTGATATTTGAAAATTTACACGCTCTACAAAACAAGTCCACTTCTACAAATATCATTTTATTTCTATACCATATGACTTTTATGCATTATTGTTCTGTACTATTTTTATATGCTATGAAAGTAAGGGACAACTTTCATAGCATGGATGACCATACAGCCCGCCAAGCTGAGCATAATGCAAATTTACTATTATAAAAACAGTCCTTTAACAGAATACCACAAAATTGTATTACAAGCAAACTATTTTAATCGTTCTACATTGCGCTCCGCACACTCCCATACCACAATATCCGCATCGTTTTGGGAAAGTGCTTGCTCAAATGCCTTGTTATAATCATAGTTATAATCTGCAACCATATAATGACTAACTCCCTTTTTAAAGTAATAATCAGCCTCTATCTTAAAAAATGCACTAAAAGAATCTCCTACTAGAATCATAGATTCATCTACTTTATCCGCCGCTGGTACTTTATGTTGCGGCCAAAAATATACTGTGTCAAATGCATATCGATCCTCACGTCCAATCATCACACTGATATCACCTGCATAAGTGGTTGTATGAATATCAAAATCATTGAGATTTAGTTCAATATTTTTTTGATAGTGTTGATTTAGAAGCTCTGCCACTCCCACAAGACACCCCACCATATTGCAATGTGTATCTGTTGCATAATACAATGGACACGTATCCTTTAGCTCCAAATACTTCTCCTTAGGATAGATGATTTCAATCTCTGAATTTTCTCGAAGATATGCCACTAATTGATCTGTGCGTGTACTCTCACTTTCCCGCACAATATATGATGGCATCTTATCGGCATAGATAATTTCTTTATTGGGATAAATAACAAGAACAAACTTCGCTCCAACTGCCTGCGCTTTTTGTTTCTGAGCTTCTAGATTCTGTTGAATTGCTGCCATCTCTTCTTGGGTAAACGAATTATCTCCCACATAATCGTGATAGGAAGAACCATCCTCATTATTTTGAAAAAACAGCCAATTCTCTTTGCCAAAAACTGCAATCTGTAGCGCCTTGTCCGGTGAAACCTTTGCCATTGCTGCAAGCTCTGCATCAAATGTCTCATATGCTTCTTGGGCGGCAACTTTAGTATACACAGCCTCCACCAATTCCCCGAGCTTTGGGTCTGCCGCAGCATAATCAATGGTTGCAATCGTCACGGTTTCCGCCCTAATGGCACGCTCTGTTGATCTGTGCTCACTTGTTTGCCCATCTATTGATGCCTTTACTGTCTGGGCTGTCACATCCCCCGCCGCTATAGCCAGATCCAAATAGCTGCGCGCTGCCTCGTACTCAACCCGAACTCCCATCCCATAGACATACATCATACCAAGCGCACAGTTAATCTCTGCTGCTGGCGTAGTCAGATTGCGAAATGCATTGTACGCTTTCTCGTAATCCTGTAGGAGTCCATCACCCATAAAACACAGCTTGCCATAGATTGCAAAAGCATGTTCATTGCCATTTTGATATGCTTGTTCGAGATACAAGGCTGCCTTCTCTATATCAACCTCTGTTCCAATTCCCTGTAGGAACATTTCTCCGACAAAATACTGTGCATCTGCATTGCCTGCATCTGCCACCTGCTGCATATAAGACAAAGCTTCTTCATACCGGTTGCTCTCATCTTCATGTAAAATAGTGAGTGCCTGATAAAAGAGCTGGTTATCCTCCTCTTGCGGAAGAACTACTGTCTTTTGTACTTCCTGCGTCTCCTCTGGGGGCGGTGTCGTAGTAGTCTCGTTAGGCAGTTGTTCATCAGGCCACTTTTGCATCCTCTTAGCATAAAAAAGAAGTAATCCTACTGTCAGAATTGTCAACCCTATCACGAGAACCATTTTCCATTTTTTTTGTTTCATCATATCTGCCTCTTATCGATATCCTCTAGATTGCTGATATTGTACAATCAGCCGCACATTCTTTTTCTCAAATTCATTTAAGTCCGATTCGTCAAATTCCTGTGGCTTTATTGTTCCATAATACCAACCATATCGTGAAAAATAATTTGTAACTGCGTCATCACTAAATAATCTGCCATGTCTAGCATAAATTTCAAATGCTGCTAAATAAAGCTCATATTGTGTCAGATGGGCCAAATCGGCATCCATAAGCATTGCCGTATTGCTGTTCTCAAGAATATATCCATTTGACACATGTAGAACTTCTGCTGACATAGAAGGAAGATTATTTTGCTTCCTATATTGTTCTCTATAGACGTCTAAATATTCTATAATTAAACAATTGTAATTTGTTTTTTCTACATATTTATTGATATACTCTATTGCAATTTGTGGTTCTGTATTTTCCTCCATATATTTAGATGCCTGTATCCAAACTAATGTTGTGTACACATTTTCCTTAATCTGATTATACTCTTCCCCTGATATGTATTGATCTGCCATCGCAAACATTTCATTGATATATTCATCATTGCAGTTCTGGGCATACAAATCTCCATTTTGTTGTAGATACCCCTTGTATTCTTCTATGATAGAGTGATACTGATTGTCAAAAATCTCCTCCTCCATGTATCCTGTATCAAATCCTGCCTCTGAAATGAGGTTTTTCATAATTATCATTTCTCCTGATGCTTGATCTGACATATCCAACGCTTTATTATATTCTTTTGATGTGACTAATCTGTTTACTTCTGTCTTATACTGATTTTGCCATCCCTCCACAGCTTTTTCCAACAACTCTTGAGCGGTCTGCATCTCATCTTCCTCAAAGTTTTTGGCACATTTTACTATTTCGTCTATCACATTATCATAATCTCTTTTACGAATGGCTGTCTCCCACTCTTTAAAAAGAGACTCCAATCCAGGCTCTTTCCCTTCTGTTGTAGAAGGTTGTGTTGTAGGAAGTTCTGGGACTGGTTCAGCCTGTTGTGTGGGAGTATTTCTCAAATCATCTGGTGGAGCATCTTTTGAACCTCCAAAAACACCCAATCCTACTGTCAAGCAAGCTACTGCCGCTATCGCCACAACGACAATCCACTTTATATTTTTTGCTGGTTTAGCGGTTGGAACAACATCCATCTGATTATAAAAAGCATTGTAAATTGCTCTCATATTCTGAAACCGTTGGTTACTATTGGGGCACAAAGCTACCAATAGTGCATCTTCCTCCGAAGAACGAATTGATACCCCCTTTTGACTTGGTTTTATGAGTGTGTCATTTATCAGTCGCTGTGTTGATATAGGTGGACGAATTCCCATAATACAATAATAGTATGTTGCTGCCAATGCATACACATCCGTCCACGCACCTTGTTTTCCATTCTTATCAAACTGTTCAGGAGGCGCATATCCGTTTTTTCCTAATGCAAGCTGATCTTCTTCCTCCATTCCCTTTGCAGTTCCAAAATCAATAAGCTTCAACCGCCCATTGGACAAAACCATAATATTGTCTGGACTGATATCTCTATGTATCATTCCTTGATCGTGTATTTGAATGAGCGATTCGATAATGGGACGCATCATTTGTTTTGCTTCCTCTGGTGTCAGTGTTTGAATCTTGCCATCATTCTGCCTCAAATAATCTAACAGCGTAACGCCTTCAATATATTCCATTACAATGTAGAGTGTATTATTATCCCGAAAATATTCTTTTACTTCGACAACACCTTCAAGCGCATCCAATTTTGCAAGACTGCGTGCTTCTTTGATAGTTTCCTCTCGAAGAGCTTCCATACTTGCGTTTTGTGACGATTTAAACTCAACCTTTGTTCCACTTCTAACAGCATATTTACGCGGATAAAACTCTTTAATAGCAACCTTCATCTCCAATTTTGTATCAAACGCAACATATGTAATTCCAAATGAACCCTCCCCAATAACACATCCTACCACATATCTTTTTTCGCGCTCCCCCAACATAGTATAAGGCCTTAATTGGTGGGGCTTAGTAACATTGTTTCTCAAATCCCATCTACAATATGGACAGATCGACATTCTGTGAATTTCCTGAATCTGTCGCATACACCTAGGACATAACTTTTCCTTTTCCATCTCGATAACCATACTCCTCTCCAGTTGAAAATCCTTGACTTTCAACCTTCTCCTTTGTGTGTTTTACGCCTACTAATCCCCATGCCGCCTCATTTATTTTTTATCCATACAGCAACCGCCGTGTTATTATCATGATTTTTAGGCACTCTTGAACGCAAAATCACGGTCATTTTGTTCAGCCAAACCACGGGATTATCAGCTTCTGACAAAGTGGCTACCATTTCATTTTCTTCCACATATTCCCAGAATCCATCACTGCACAATAAAAATGCGTGGTTATCTTGTTCAATGCTCACTGGCTCCGAGATATCTATCTGAATCGCTGTCTGATATCCCAGTGCACGCAACAATTTATTTCGATCTTTATGGTAACGTATCTGTGCTTGTGTAATCTCTCCAGACAAGACCGCCATTTGTGGAACACTGTGATCTAACGTCATATCCTTTAAAATATTGTTCACAAAGTGATAGATCCGCGTATCTCCTACATGGGCCCACCTACATTGTGTACTACTTACAAAAAGCACTGCAATCGTAGTCTTCATCTTACATGTTGGTGTCTGCATCTGATAAACTGCTGTGTTTATCTGAGATAGACATCTATAGATACGCTCTGATGACCATTCTCCAGCCTCCTGTCTATACGCCTTCTCAATTTCCTTCACTGCACACATCGATGCTGCATCACCGCCTCCATAGCTACCTAGTCCATCCGCCACAACAGCACACAATTCATTGCCTTTTGTAAATATATCACAACTATCCTCGTTTGTCTTGCGTCCTCCTTGATCTGTATACTTTGCAATAAATATCATGGTATTTTGATCCTTCCTGTGATCTTTTTAATAGAAACACGCAAAGCAACGGGGAGTGTATCCCCGTTCTTTCGCTTATACTCAGTATTTTAATTACATTGCGCTACTAAAGCTTGAATTTAGTGAATCGTCAACCTGTGCAAATGCCTCTGCTGCGGCCTGAGCAGATTGACCTAATGTCTCTACCAACTCTGGGAATTGATCTAATGCTTTTTTCATAGACTCATACATAGAGGTATATCCTCTTTGTCCACAACCATCCCACTCTGAATCAATTTCCTGGATCTTACTATCAATTTGTGACAAAATTTCTCTCAAATCTCCTCCATAATTTATAAGTTCTCCTCCTTGTGAATTTAATACATCTGGTGATACTCTAATCAGTTCTGCCATCTTTGTTTCTCCTTTCTTTTCTCTAGTCTTTTTTATAATCTATAGCAACAGCTTATGCTGTAATGCCCATCTACTATAAAACCAATCTCCAAACAATAGCTGCATTTTCTATACCTATAAAACGGTATGTTCTGCCTCTTGGATAAGATCATCATAACTTTGCGCAGATTCCTGCAAGATGTTATTGAGTGTGCTAAGCAAGTCTGCATACTTTCGAATATTTTCTTCCCATGTGACATCTACCATCTTTTGAAACGTCTTTCCCGCATTAGTTGTCCAACCATTATCCCTAAGCTCTGTCAGACAGGCATCCAATTCTTTTGAGAGATCAAGTAATTGTTCTCCTATATCGGCATACTCCTTACCGCACTGACGCAAAACATTCGTATCAACTGCCAGATCATACTTGCCTTCTGTTGCTAGCGCCATACTCACTCACCCTCCTTGCCATATCCTTGCTTCAATTCTGGTTTTAGTGCAATCGCATTGTTAATCTCTTCATCAGACAGCGCTGTTTTTCCAAGCAGCTTATAAACCTCTGCGCGAAGCATATGGATCTCTGCCCGCTCTCCAGTAATATTTGTCATAAAGTCCAAAAGTTCTAGAGCCTTATCATACTGTTCTAAATCCTTCATACACATTGCACGATAAAGATAGATCTCCACCGCATTTGGATTGGTTAATGTTTTTGTGCGGTAAATGGTCGCGGCCTCCTGAAACAATGCAGCGGCCTCCTGCGTCTTTCCTAGTTGCTGCAAACAAAATGCCCTGTAATATAATGCTGCATAGTAATATCTGTCTTCCTGATCTTTTTCTACAATTTGATTGGCTTCCTCATGCGCCTTGTCAAAATTTTTTTCCGCTAGATAGAGATTTACCAGCATAAAACGAGCTTCTCCATCAAAATAATTCTCTTCTGTTGTATTCTCCAACCCTTTGCAGGTTTCACAACATGTAATAGCTTTTTGCATATCTGTTTGTTCTGCGGCAATCTGTGCCTCTAGCAGCAAGAAATTTCTCTTTGCAGGCTCAAAGTATTTCATCTGTTTTGCATGTTGTATCAGCCTGAGAGCCTCCTCAAACTTCTGGGCGACCGCCATGCTTTTAGCATAGTCAAACATCAGATCTGCATCTTCCGGAAATCGGTCTGTAGCATCTTTTGCAAATGAGATAGCTTCCTTAATATTTCCCTTATTTAACAGCAATTGTATTTTTATGTGATACCCGTCAAACAACTCAGGAGACTCTTTTAAAAGCTCCTCCACTGTTTCTTCTGCACTGTCAATCATGTCTAGACGAAGCTGTATAGAGATCTTTTTAACTTTAAAATCAGGGCGCGCAGGATTCTTGACACACGCTTTTTGTATGTAACGAAGCGCCATCTGGTCATCATTTAGGTGCTCATATGCCATTCCCATAAAGAACAACATTTCCTCATTGTCATAGCCGTTTGTCAATGCGAGATTATAGTTTTCAAGACCTTCATGTGCATTGTCATTCATAAAGCAGGCATTTCCGTAAAGAAAATACAACTCTCCTCTTTTCTCTATGAGTAATGCCTTTTTGTAATATGTCTTTGCCTTTGCAAACTGCTGTGTCTCCATGCACAAATCGCCATAATTCTTATAGCTCTCCATTACCATTGGCGCAAGCTCTATTGCTTGATCTAGCTTTTCTCGTGCCTTGTCAAAATTTTTGTTCTGAATCAGAAGCTCTCCTTGCCTATTTAAGTCTAACGCCTCTAATCTACTTTCGTTTGCATCCATTTTTATCCTCCAATCCCTTGTAAAATCCTTTACAAAGCTGTTATCACGCACTTTAGAAATTCGCAGTGTTGAATCTCATTTCTCTGTTTTTGTAGGTATCAAATTTATATCAAGAATCTGTGTTTTGCATATTTATTTACATATTTTCCAGAATATCGACCTTGATGGGCGAGTGATGTTCAATCTCTGCCACAAAATCGATTTCTGGTGCCATATCTGTGTAAAAATAACTGATGCTATCCACCTTCTTATGATGAGAAGGAACTGTTGATACACTCCCATCCTTTTGATAGTCATACCATATACCCTCAACCACCCCAAAAATATTGATACGATGTGTTAATGCCTTATACTCACACTTTTTAATATCCTTATAATAAAATGTATCAAATTCCATTCTAGAAAGTTTTGTATTGTAATAATACTTCTCTCTGTACAGGACTAAATAAGTATCATAAAACCGAATCTCCAATGGAAAGGGAACTGCATATTTGCCCACATATGCCTGTAACATCAAGAAAGCAACTACCATAATCACAAGTGGACGCAAAATTCTTGAAAAATCCCGAAACACCAATCCAAAGATTATCATTAGCACAATTAACAAAAAAATGGTCCTTTTGAGATAATGGATTGTTATTGTATCTCTCTTGGGTATGGTCACCCTTCCATTTGTCCTCAGAACGTAGTTTGGTTTATCCACCCACTAACCTCCTTTATTCCTATGCTGCTGAAACTTTTGGTATATCCACATTCGGAACATTAATATTGATATCAATATTTATTTGTGGCATATGGATTTGTGGGACTGAAATATTAATTTGGTTTGATCCATCAAACATTTTCACAATATTTGACAATCTGTCATTCTCTGTAAACCAATCTGCAAGATCTATTGGAATACTTGCCACATCCCCTAAAGAAACATCAAATACTTCAATCTTTTTTAACGCAAAATCCCTGATGGATTCAAACCCTTTTTCTCCAAGCTCTCCTTTCCAAATTGCCTCTCCAAGCTCTATCCAATTTTTCACAACATTACCTTGGTTCTCTGTAATTTCAGCCAAATCTGTGAGACTAGTATCAAATGTGTATTCCATTGTCTTAGCAAAATCACTGATAGAATCTCCTACTACTTTTCCAAAGTAATCAATATCCATTGATTTAATAGATGAAAAAATCTCCTTGCTCATTTGCACAATCTTATTTTTTCCGTTCACAAGTCCCTCACCTAGTGTTTGAGTCAGAAGTCCTCTATTTTTCAAGTCTTTCAAGTTTGCCCAAGTATTTTTAATCCATTCTCCTCCGCCTTTCAAAAACTTGCCAAGTTCTTGTATATCTTTAATGGCATCAATCACTCCACACACAAACTCTACGCCATCCAATACATTTGCAAACATATGATCTATCTTGTTGTCAGAAAATGTTCTAACAGTATCTGTAAAGCTATTTAAATTGCTTAACCGATATCCCATCGACGCATCCCCATTTTGGCGCATATTATATGCAACACATTCATTTACCAAATCCATCGTACCATCTAACAGCGCGATTCCTGCCACTACCAGGCCCGCAACCGCCGCCACAATTGCAAACACACCACTTACTGGAAATGTAAGCACTCCAATCACAATGGCTGCTACAGCTCCTACAATCGTAAAGAGTGCCTCCCCTATACCCTTCACTAACTGTTTGCCACCACCAAAGTCATACCATTCCTTTATATTACCTTTTAGTTCATCCACTTTTTGAGAAAATGGAGTCACTACATTATTATCAATCCACCGAAATGCAGGAGTTGAATTGGTAAAGCTTGTAAATTGATACGCGATCCACTGTTCTGCCTGTGACCAGAATCCGTTGTCAATTCCGTGAGTTTCACGAAAGGTTCCTGTCAGTGTATGAATTCGATTAGCCACATTTTTATCTGTTGTTTTACAATCTTCACACAAATTTTTCAAATTAGATGAATATTTAGTATACTGCTCTTTTGCGTCAGTGAGTGTACGATATTTAGTTGTTGCACTAGAATATGCTATAGAGATATTAGAAGATCTATCCCCACTATAATTATCTAACTTTTTGATAACATTCTTTTTTATTTCATCTGCATAGGATGAGAGCTTTTTAGCAACTGTACTAGCCTCTGAAGACGCATTCCGTAAATCTTTATATGATATTGCTATTGTACTCATGCCTTCCGTTCCTTTCTTGAACTAATTTTTAATTTATTCCAAATGCATTTTTTAATCTATCTAGAGCTTCCTGGCGCTGGCGTTCACGCTCTTCCTCCTCCTGACGCTTTGCCTCTAAGTATTGATTATAGTAAGATTGCGCTGCGCTGTGCGCATTATTTTTCTTCTCTCCTAAGCGCATAAGTTCATCCTGCAACGAAGAAGCGGTTTTACTAAGTTGAGAATCACGTCCTGCACTATATTCTGTCTGATCTCCAATATCATCTGCAATATCAGCAAATTTTGCATTATGCTTTACAGCCGCTTTCAGATCTTCTACCAAAGCATTAATTTTTTGATTTACCACACGAATTTCATCCTCTAATCCAGTAATAACTTGTGTACGAATTTTTTCCACCTGCTTTATCCATTTTTCATACTTTTCAACTTCATTCTTTTTTTCTTTGTACAAACGATAATAATAACTGCTGCTTGCCATTGTATCACACCTTTCTTATTTTTGCAGTAGTCAATGTCATTGAAACACCACTCCAGATAGTTATCCATTCATCTCATTGGTCGCCATAACAAACTGCTGTCGCATACTGTCATCGGCTGTATCATATTCTCCCTGTGCCATGACAAGCGCATCATAAATTTCTGTGAGCGTATCTCCAAAATCTTCAATCTTTTTAATTAATAGATTATACTGTGTCTCAAATTCATTCAAACCTTTTCCAACCCAGTTTTCCTTTACGGTTGCTGTAATCTCACCCACCCGAACATTCATTGTATGATATGTATTGACTAACTGTTTAATTTTCTCATGTGTTGCCTGTATCTTGGCTGTTTCTATCGTTCCCTTCGTCATTGTTACACCCCCTGCTATTCAAATAGTTTGATCTTATTATAGTTAGATCCTTCTATAAAATATCCCATTGTGCTATCAAAGTTAGTATCTGGTCGTATTCTTGCTTGTAAATCATACATTTTGTTTTCAGTGAGCTGGTCGAAAAATACTGCCTGCTTTATCTCCTTCAAAGTCTTTAAAATTTCTGAGGCGTTAAAGCTCACTACCTGATTCTCAATATTGGCAAACAAAATAAAGCAATTGGCCTCATTAGCGCGGTTAACTGCTTCTGACAATTCCTTTGCACTCGTCTTGTCCATACAGATTTTTCGCATAACATCTTGGCTGTTAATAACTAGCATTTTCTTTGTAAAATCACTGACATCCTCCTCATCTGTGCGTGTCATCACAGTGTCACAAAACTCACTGATAAGAATCAACGATTCTTCACTGTCACTGCTGTACTCTGCAACAAATCCATACTTTTGTGCTGATTTCAGGGCTTTTGTTTTATCATCGACAATCACCATTTCTATGTCGTGAAAAACAATAGTCTGTGCCAACATCTCTATCATATTTGTGACAAATCGTGCGCGGCTATGTGCATTGCCAAGCAGTGCAAGACTTCCTTGTATATTCGTGTCCACACTCTTAAAGGTGACATCTGCAAAATCCATACCCACAACAAGTTCGCCCCTTCTTCTAAAGAATTCTTCATGAGATGCCATTTCTTCTGAAAGCACCAACTTATCTGGAATCATTGGAATCTTAGTTGCCTGTCCTGTATATTCCTTATTTCTTACATTTATAAATGCTTTTAACTCATCATTATGTTCCTTCTCTGTTTTGCCTTCTCCAAAAATTGCAGTTTGATACTCGAGAATCTTCTTATCAAGCATCATCAAACCGCGTCCTGGTACTTCTTTGGGTGTCTCCTTACAATGCCCAAACATAGTACCATACTCACCAGTGTCATTACAATTCAGTACAAGCTTTTTTGCAAAATTCGCCTGTGTCCTGTAATTGATAACATTCACGGTTGTCGCCGTAATAATAAAGGAAATACCTACTCCTTGCGCCTCTCTAGTCAATCCGTTTATTTCTTCTGTCTGATTAGGAAAATATTCCTTAAATGCTGCCATATTATCAATCATAACCACAATCAAAGGCAAATCTTGAAATCCTGCCTCAAGATAAGACAGATAACTGCTGATTCCCTTAGAAGAAATCTGCTTTTTGCGCTCTATTACAATGGTATTGAGCAGTTTAAAGAGGTTCTTGCACTTCTCCTCTGTTCTAGACAAAACTACTCCACCCACATGAGAAGATCCCTCAAACTGACTAAGAACTCCGCTGCCACAGTCTACGATGTACAAGTTTACTTGGTCAGGCGTATATTTTCTAAGTAATCCATATAAAATTGTCTGAAGTAGTATCGTTTTTCCTGTCTGTGCAGAACCGACAATATAAATATTTTCCCGCGATGGCTCTAAGATCACTTCCTCTTGAGTCTGCTGGCTTGGATTATCATAGATTCCTATAGGCACCGTAATCCCTATCCTATCTTCTATTTGATAAGACAATTGCGCTGTGCTAAGGCGATCCTGCAATGCTGGCAGACAGATACCTGGCAAGTGTTTTATGTTGTTACTGTTGCAATATTGGGCAACATAATCCACTACTGCCTGAAGCTGTGTCTGAATATTCTTGTCTTCTTCCTTTTTCTTATTGGTATATTTTAACGTTTTCTTTCCCCATATATTGCGCTCATAAATCGCGTATGTCTTTTCTTTTGCATCACTGCCAGACGGTACAGAAGCGCCACTATATGCAGACTGAAACAGCTCAAAAATTTCATTGTTTCCCACTTGGAAATATGCGCGTCCTGGATCTACAATTTCAGCGGCTAGTGGTGTTTTTAGTACCTCATTACTATCTTCTCTAGTTTGAACCTTCAAGCACAACTTAAACTTAGAGTTAGACCAAATTTGCGCATCAACGACTCCAGCCGGCTTCTGTGTTGCCAATATCAAATGAATCCCTAATGTACGTCCAATACGTGCGGCTGAGATTAGTTCCTTCATAAAATCTGGAAATTCTGCTTTTAACTCTGCAAACTCATCCACAATCATTATTAAATGTGGCATAGGGACATCCACTTTATTTTCTTTGTACAGTTTGATATAATCCTTGATATGATTGACTTCACACGCTGAAAACATCTCCTGTCTTTTGACAAGCTCCGCTTTGATGGATGCGAGAGAACGGTTGATTTCTCTTCCATCAATATTGGTAATAGTACCAATCAAATGCGGCAAGTCTTTAAACTGATTTGCCATACCGCCGCCTTTAAAGTCAATCAGAACAAATCCTACTTCATATGGATGGAAAAATGTGGCAAGAGACAGGATATAGGTCTGCAAAATCTCACTTTTTCCTGAGCCTGTTGTTCCAGCAACTAACCCATGTGGCCCATGTGCACTTGCTCCGTCACAGATATCCAGACTTACCACCTGACTTTTGCTTTTGACTCCTAATGGTACAGACATACTCTTGTGCACTTGCGATTCGGCCCATCTTTTCTCTAAGTCCAAATCATCTACTCCAATAATGCCCAACAACTCAAACAATGTAATATTTTTGGTCATTGCGCCTTCGAGTGCAATCTCATCTACATAGACTGCTGCCAGTTTTAACGCAGTCTGACGCACTACTGCATCGCTTACACTTGGATAACAAAAGTTCGCTACATTATCACCATCCATAGTCTTGAGTAACCCACCCTGATCCTGAGACTCCAAACGGATAATCTCAGCGCAACCCTGTGGAATATTTTCCTCATAATTTTGAAAATACACAAAAGTAAACCCATACTTTGCACAATCTTTTGTATATTTTGCCACAGGATGTGTACTAATAGCATCACAATCTGTGACAAACACAACATAATACTCGTCGATCGCTACTTCTTGCGACTGATGCTCTACTTGACTTTCACGTGCAGACAAAGTTACATACAAATATTCCAAAATTGCATTTTTGCTCTCCTCGTCGCAGACAATGTTTCTGACATCAAGCCTCTTATTCTCTACATTGTGCAGCCACCGAATCCAGCTAAATGCCTGAATGTCTTCTGGGCGCAAGATATAGACAAATTTCACATCCCCATAAAACTGACGTATTGCCAAATCCATTGTCATATTTCTAATTGCCTGATATAACGCCTCCTGTTGCCCTACCACACCAATTCCACCTGCCGTTCTAAAATCTGAAACTACTGGACAATCATCTAGAAATCTATATCGGCTGGCGGTTTCTTCCGCTATGGTTGATAATGGATCTTCTGTGTCAATAAATTCCTGATTCGTATATTTTACCTGATTCTGAGATTCCACGCGCCCTATTCCTAAGTACACCTGCAAGAAATCCGCATCATTGATTGTGCGCTCAAAAAGCCTCCTGCCAAACAACTCACTCTCCAACAAGTTATTGTCAAGTGATTCATAAGTAAGCTTTTTAATACGCAACTCATTTGCTCTAGACTTCTCGATCACATTGACTTTTTCAGCTATATACTGATGATAGGATTGTATTCTATGTTCCCACTCCCTTTTGTACGATTTTCTGTCTTGTATATAAGTGACAATCGACATCACAATTCCTAGAGACATCGAAACCGCACTGTAGATGACAAATGTTCCTCCACTTCCCATAATCCCTCTAAGTACAATCGTCATCGCAAGCATAATGATCGCTGGGATTAAAGACAGAGCTAGACTACGCTCATCCTTTTTAGGTTTTGGTGCTGGATTTTGTATCTCTAGTTCATCTTCTGGCACCACATAGGACACCCTAGTATTGCGCACAAATTTAGGAAACTCAAAATGAGAGGTTTGCTCCCGAACTAGCCGCCATTGCAAGTTGATGACAGTGACGTTTGCGGCCATTGTCGTATAAAGCCTACCTCCTCTATAATAAAATCCATATCCCACTAAAGAAAAGAAATCATATTCCTTGATTTCGTGCTCTTTGTCAATCTTTACTCCATTTACATAGACTCCATATTGTGCCTTTGTAGCCTTGACAAAAAGCTTTCCATTCATATTTTTTAACTCAATAAAATCTGTCTGAACAATTGAATCACGAATTTGGATCTGACAATCCTGCGTACCACCAATCTTGAGATAGCCTACATTAGAAAGATCAATTTCTCTGTCATAATCCTTCTTCTCATAATCAAAATCCAATGTAAAATACAAGTGCAGTGCATCACTGTTGGAATTCTCATACTTAATAATAATTTCATCACCGTGTTTTAGTTCTTTTCTCAACAGTTTTTTTACATCATCTGTTGCTAGATACAACCCATCTGAACACATCACATTCCAGTTTCCATTTTCAGATCGTGTAAAAATTAGCTGGACAGCAGTAAAAAATAGTTCCTTGCGAAGTCTTATGGTACACTCCACATCTGTACCGACCGTAAATGTTTCGCAATCTTGTGCAATTTCGATCTCCCTGTACAAATTTTTGTTTGATATCACTGCCTTATATCTGTTTTGCATACATTAACTCCCATTGTGTTCTATTCTGTAAAATTAATAATACTGCCATTATGTAATCCTAATTCACGCAGTGTTTTTCCGCCTTTAAGTAGTGCGATCGGATTTTCTGACTTTAAAAAGCAACATTTTATATTTCCTGTATCGATCCCCAAATCATACGCTGTATTGAGCGCAAGAACCAACTCATTGGCTGAAATTTCTAAAGGAATCTCAAGATCTACAGAAGTACTTCTCTTATGCATATTAAATATTACATTCACTACTGTATAATTCATAGTTCTCTTCCGCCTTTCTACTTGTTTCTATGTATTAGAGTTGCGCAGACTAGCCATCAAGAACATTGCAATCTTTTTGACATCCTCCTCTTTTGCCAGCTCCTCATAGCCAATGTCCGATTCCTTCTCTATATGCCTCACATATTCATCTATTGAATACTGTAACTTTTTATTTCCAGATACAGCCACATTTTCCTTATTCTTATCAAAATTATTACATATAAACGTATGTTTTTCACTGTTGATATCGTTGATATTGTTTGCCATTAAATTGGTCGCTTCCACGCTATTGTTGCCCTGATTGAGTACAAAAACCACTCGGTCTGCTATACTAAGAAGTTTGCTGTTATCCTCATGAAATCCAGTTTCAGCATCCACTATAATAAAATCATACTCTCCCGTTTTTTTGGCCGCAACCGCCAATTCCTGATAAACAGTATACGACATTCCCAAAGCCACCAACGAAGCCTTAAATGGTGGTATATAAAAAAACTGCTCTTTTCGAACAGTATCCTTTAAAATAGGATAAGCGCCAGTAGACGGTGATGATAATTTGGCGTAGGTATCAATAGCCAAAATGGGAGTCTGTTGTTTCAAATATTGTTGGAAAGTCTGCAAATATGCCGCATTGATATACAATACTCTTCGGAACTGTTCAGAAAGATTGGAGGCAACTGCCATTGACAACAATGTTTTTCCCACACCACCTGTAGCAGAAAAAAATACTACCACTTGCGGCTTCTGATAGATATCTTCCCCCCATTTTCCAAAACCACTGGCACCTGCAACCATGTCATAAATCATATTGACACTAGAATATTTATATATTTGAATCACATTTTTATTTTGTTGCTGGTCATCAGTGCTATTTTCAGTAATCAAAAAAATATGCTCAATATTATTGTGCATGGTCAATGCATCTGTATAGAATTCATCAGAGACAATCAATACTTGTGCGTTTTGTGGGATACTAAAAAGATTGGTAAAATACTCCTGATCTGTTATAATCTCAAGATTCACCTTATCAAAAAGCTCCTCCACAAACTTAAACTCTAGTAATGTAACATAATCACAATCGGTATCTGCTATAATAATTCTAGGTCTAGTTGCCATATCCTTACCCTCTTTATAAATCGATTAGCACCTTAAATTTTGTATTTGCAAGGCCTACAATATCCCCATTTTCTAAACGGCGTACTTGTCCCGATGCAATGCGCTCATCGTTGACAAAAGTGCCATTTATGCTGCTCTCATCTTTTATCATATAATCAGCATTGTTTCTCAATATTGTACAATGTTTACGCCCTATCGCAGTATTGAATCCAACCACGACATCCACTAAAGATGCATTTCTTCCTATTGTCAAAATATCTTTTGCTACTTCTATTGTCATAGACTGTGGTGCATTAAGTGCTATAAGACGCATCTTTTGTCTAGGCTTTTGCATCTGTTGTACTGATGCCTGATTTTTATTCTCATCTAAGTCTTCTAATTTTATAGATCTATTAGACAAATTGTCATGCAGTCGCCTCATCTGATCGCTATGCATGCTAAACTCTGTATTAATCAGACGTGTCATTTCCGTCCGAAGTGCTTCCTCAAACATAGTATAATCTTCATGCACTTTTGGCTGTATAGGTACATAGACTAAACGTGTCTCACAGGTATATGGATCTACATAAATTTTATCGCTGCTCACCTCAATGTTTTGACAGGATAAAAAACCATTTTTCTTGATGGCTACAACACTTTTTAAAAGTTTGTCCACAATTGTCAAAAAAACTTTTTCATCGATTCCTCTACACATCACTTGCAGGCTTTTTAAATCGCCTGGCATATATAAAAGCTGCCCTTTTCCATTAAAGAGCATGCTCATACACTTGACAAACTGTGTCCCGCCTTGACTTTGCATTACTTTGTATTCCATCTGATTAAGAGAATATTCCTTTTCCAAAATATAGGAAAATTTTTCATTCACTCGCTGTTCTCGTATTTTTTGGCTTTCTAGCAATTTCTTCATTTACATACCCCTGAGCTGATTCAACTAAGCATTTTTCGTCATCTTAAGCCTTTGTTTTGAGCTTTTCCATATTTTGACATAAACTAGCATTTTTCTTCATAATTATAAAATAATTATAAACTAGTGTCAATATACTCATAGTTCTAGTGGTATCTGCTGTGCTATACTATCTGTCCTGTCAAAACAGTTTACTGCACTAATTCAGATTAAAATGTATTTAGACTTTAACTTTGATTGTATAGTAAGCAACTTTTACATTCTTAAAAAACTTTTGTATTAAAAAATCTATCCATCAACTAATAATAGCCATGCAACATGAATTCTTCCATCCTGCACGGCTATCCATATCATCAAAAAATTTTAAATTCAAACTCTTCATCTGCAAGCCAAAATCTTGTTCCATTCATAAGAGGAACTTGTTCATTGACTGCTATACTTCTCCCATTGACATAAGTATGATTGGTTGAGCCTAGATCTATAATCATAAACTGACCACTCTTATTAATAATCTTGGCATGAATACGTGAAATTGCTCGATTATCTGCGATACAATAATTCACCATTCCCTGCTTTTTCCCAATCACAAATTCCAAACAATTCACACTGACTAGTGTGTTCATCTTACATCGAAGTATGTAGGCAGAACTTCCACCGACCTGCATCCCACAATTAATGCAAAATCGCATGTCAGCCGACACCAACGCGCCACACCCACACTGAAATGTATGAGGAATACGCTCACTTACTTGTGTCCCACAACTTGTACAAAATCGTACTCCTGGAGCAAATTGTATTCCACATGTCGTACAAGTATTGGTTGCCCTATATGACTGATTTCGTTTTTGTATATGTGGCAGGCCTGTCATGACATTCCCCTGCTGCATATCATTAAACACTGTCTGGATATTGTTTGTATTTGATTTCACTGCTTGCCCGCACCCAGTACAAAATTGTACATGTGGTTCTAGTTCCTTTTGGCAATTGGAGCATCTCATTTCCAAACACCATCCTTCCTAAAGACTACAATGCTACTTTTTTGTGAGATCTGACTCATATTCATATTGATCTTTTTTGCTTGTTACAATCTTACTGACCATACTATCAAATGTCTCATATCCTTTGTAATAAAATGTTTTATAGTCATAGCTGTGTTCACCATAAAACACCTTTCTAGAAAATTCATCGGAAACATCCTCATACTTATCCATAAGAAGATAGCTTACTGTCCCGTCCGCATATTTTATCAAATCTCTAAATACCACTGCGTAATAATACTCAAACTGATCGTGAATCTCATACTCTTCAAGGCGATCACTAGCTGTTACTTTATATACGAGAATAAGCTGATTTTCATCCAAAGAAGCCACAAATTCCTTAGCGATCAATAGATAACATCCCAGATATTCCATATCTTCGAGAACCTCTTCTTTTGACCACTTACTGTCCACATAGGCATGCATAGCATCTTCAGCCTGCTTTTGCATAGTCGCAATGTTATCTTGTGTCAACTCTTCTAGTGAAGATAGATATGTCACAAAACCTTCTACTTGATATGTATTTTCTGTTCGCGTATATCCGACACCTTGCTGATGCAAATACTCTAGTGTATCTTCTGGAAAGATTGCCTGAATTGTCACTATATCACCATTCTCTAATTCTGTCTGTGTATCACATACATATCGTACATCCTGCAAGTAAGGGCTAGAAGAATGGTTGATAATTTTATGTATATATCCATATGGCGCAATCCCTGCATATTGTATCTCTATATTCTCAAATGGGTCCACCTCAACTGTAGGTTTCGGTTCCAGACCTGTCACTTTCACAGACAAATCTTTATATGCAAGACGGATGCCAAACTCTGCGGCTGCGCGATCATCATCACACTCCCATGTATACGTAACCACATCTCCTTCAGAAAGCATATCAGATGGCTCTACTGTTCCCTGAATACAACTATTGTAAAGGTAGTAACAATAGGAGCCACCTTCCATCATTGGAGAGTTATGTTTATATTGTATTTTGTTCTCATAATCCGATTGAAACGCTTCTAAATCAAAAGATACAATCGCTGTTCCCCGTGTATCATATCCTTCAAAAGAAATTGTCAGATAATCATTCAAATATGCAGTAGGCGTCATACTATTCATAACCATAATAAAACCAACAAGCCCTACCACAGCAACGATTCCTATTACGAGCAGCCTCATCTTATTACTTCGTTTGGCAGAACCAGGCGCTTGGTTTCCTACTGTCACACGCTCTTGTATAACAGTAGGTGGGGCAGACTTCTGTTTCTGATCACTACCAACCACAAAACCGCATTGCTCACAATACACAGCGTCTTCTGCAAGCTTGTTTCCACAGTATGTACAAAACATCTTTCTATTCAATCCCCCATATAGTTGCCAAATTTATTGCGCCGCACCCCATACAACTGTCAAATTCTTTCGTATGAGTTTTTTCTAAGCCTAACTATTCATAGCGATCTTTCTAAAGAAGCATATCTATTACATCCAAGAAGTCACCAAGATTCTCTATATATTTTAGATATATACTAGAAATTGTCTGCGGCCCCATCTGTATCATAAGATATCCTACTATTATACCAAAAATAATAATAACAATAGGTATTAAATAAACCTTTATATTGTTATTCAAACCCAAAATTCCCTGCAAAGCCTCTGACTGTACAATGATTGCCCAAAACCATCCAATGACAAAAAACAGCATGATACCAAATATTGGATTGATGAAAAACACCACAATAGACACCACTGTAGTCGGCATAACAAGAGTTGCACGTACCCCTGCTACAGCCATCATTTGCTGATAAGAAGTCTGTGCCTTTGACAGCCCTGCTACAAGCCATGACAACAGGGCAAAAATCATTGAAAACACAAGCGACATCAACAACGTAATAAAAAATGTTTTTCCTTTTGAAAACAGTTCACCCTCAACGTAATCGAACACTATCATATACGAATTGGCTTTTCCCACAACAATCAGAGCAAATATTGCACTAACAATTGCCTGCAAAATTATTAGGGTAATAGAAACCTTTACATTTGCTGCAGCGACAAAATTTCTCCCTGCAGTTGCTGGTGCCTTTAAAATCAACAAAAAGTGACCTAATGTTTCGCTTAATACATTTCCTGCCTTTGACGCTGCCTGAGATGCAGTCTGAGTCGCTGCTGCCGCTGCCTGTCTGGCCTGTTCGGATGTCTGTCCTGGATATGGTCCCTGTTGATAGGGATTTCCTTGATAGGGATTTCCCTGATAGGGATTTCCTTGTTGCTGATAAGGTGCTCCCTGATAATTCATTCCTTGATTCACAACAGGCTGCTGTCCTTGTTGTCCTTGATTTGCAGCATGTGATGCTGCACAATCACATGCCTGTCCATCTGCTAGTTGTTTTCCGCAATATGCACAAAAAGCCATATGCCCCTCCTTCTGAAGTATCTAAACTTCTATATAAAAAATTATTACTGCCTTGAAATAAATTCTTCATTCATTCAAAACATGTATCTAATCATAGCATACAACAATAAATAAATCAATCTGTACCACAGGGGATTGCTTTTTATTTGTATATACTATAAGATAAACAAGAGCACATTCATTACTTTTTTATATTCCAGACACCAATAAGGAGTGTTTATCTATGCAATCGTCAAATTCTACAATACTACATACAATATCGCCTGTAAGGCCATATCACAAGCTATATTGTCTACTATTTTCTCTGATATTGATCGTAGTCGTGGCCTCTTCTCGTATTCTTGTCCACGCCGCCGAAAATGGTTACTCTTATCTACTAATGCCCACACAGATTATCAAAATCAACAATTTATACTTTATTGTGGATTGCAACCATAATCAGGTTATTTACTCTGATAATCTCAACACTCCTCTGCGATCCTGGAATGTTTTGACACGCAATGCGCAAAAACCGCATGCGATTGCAAGCGATGGAGAACTCTATGTGGTTGCCGATACTGACAACAATCGTATTCTTACTTTTGAAAAAACTTATGATGGATTTCGTCCGCTTCAAATTTTTGAAGAAGTAGGGAACAGGCCTCATTTTGTGGATTATGACTACTCAGAGCAATTATTCTATGTATGGAGTTCTATGACAGGAGAAATGTATCTTTATCAAAAAGAAGCGGATACCAATTTCCTCTCTTTACAGGCGATTTTCTCTATTCCTGAACTCACCGACTGTTATGTGCGCTCCTTTACAATCACAGGAGATGTTATCCTTTTTCCAGCAGTGGAACGAAGTAGTATTATTCTTGTAGATAAAAAAACATTTGAAGTACTCAATGAATATCCTGTCCCCGACTGTATGGCTGGCATGGTACAAATTAGCATTGTAGATGGAAGCTTTTTTATCACTGTATCAACAGACCGTCAATATAACTTAAATGCTTCCACCGTGATTCGCACAAGTAGTTTAGAAGATCTTTCCGCCGGCAATTATGAAAATCTCTATAGCCTGTTTGGAAATGATGGCACTCCTTATTACGTGTCCTATTTTGATGGCGCCTATTATATGATCCACGAAAATGCTCCTCCCAATATTTATCGTTTCCGTTCTGAACAAGGCAAAATCTATGACATTAAAGGATTACCTTTTAAATAATTACCTTTTCCTTATACATAAAAAAGTCTAGTGACAATCACTAGACTTTTTTATTATACTTTTCTTATTTGTACTTACCTGACAAGAATTTCACTACTGCTACAAGTGGAATAAATCCTGAAATGTATCCAATTGCTTGCTGCTCCTGCTCAGAAGTACATTCAAGCTTTGCATACATTTTTTGATAACAAGTGCCCAAAAATACAACTCTTAGAACTGTTGCCAAAAAGGCTCCAACACCTGGTATGAAATAAATAATTATCATACCTACCCACCAAAATTTATATACTACTACTGGTACAGACAATGTACCAAACAGATTGACTGTCTCCTGATTGTCAGATGTTTCCTCTGCATATGCATAATAATTCACAAACGGAATCCATGCCAACCATGCCTTGTCATACCCTAACGTATTCAATGCTTTCATATGTGCTAACGCATATACAACATAGTAAGCAACAACAACTGCTAACATAAATATTAAGTACATGCCAAGCGCCACAATCCATTCAGCCATACTACCCATTTCTGTTCCTCCATCCTTTTTTCATTTTCTGTACTGATTACCAGAACTAATGTATGTTTTTTTACTATCTCTGATATAATATCTCATATTTTGCAAAAAGTCAACTAATTTTACAAAAAATATCCTAATTATTTCTTACAAATCATTTCAATATGCACACTATTTCACAAAATCTTTGTTCGTTCCAAACAAAATTTCTATATATGTATCAAATTGTCTCATCACCTCTGTGTGATCCAATTCTGTTAAATTCGCACGAACAGCACGAAAATACCACTCCTGTTTGCCCTTGTCCGTCTGATTAAATTTCTTCCAGATCGAATCACCAACTAACTGCCACTCACGTACAAGAGATTCTGCATTGGCTGTCTTGTCCGCAAGAACAATTTTTTTGACATCCACAATCTGATTGTGCAGATTCATAATTGCTTCTTTTTTTCTAATTTCCCATGTCTGTGCTGCTGGCATATCATGACGTTTATTCTCTGTTTCTCCCTTTACCAACATTGACACGCGCTCTCCAAACTGCTGCCTGAGATCTTCAAATGTTACTATTGTATCTTCAACTGTGTCATGGAGAATAGCAGCCTGTAACACCTCTATGTCTTGCGTCAGACCTAACGCATAATTCATAGTGGTAATAATATGGGTAAAATATGGGAGCTGAGTCCCTTTCCTATACTGCTTTGCATGTGCCTGTGCCGCATATACATATGCTTGGTGTAACGCAGGCAAACATCTTGAAACAGCCGGAAATATAGCATGCTTGTCCTCCTCTGTATTCTCCTCATAGCAACAGACAAAACGTCCCTGTGAACATTCAACAAAACAGGGACAGCCGCGTCCACATACGTGCTGATTCTTTTTGTAGTTCATGACACTATCAACTACTCTGCAATAAAAATATCCTTCCTTATCTGCGATAACAACATGTTCGTTTTTGCTCATCTATGTAGCTCCCACTATCAAAATCCAGAACCTAGGCTGCTAGTTTCCTAAAAATACTACAGCCAATAACAGTTCTGGGAGTCCGCGCCTGCTCAATCTTTTCTGGTGAATTCAATAATCCATCCTTTTCCTTCACCATTAGTTAGCTTATAATCCCCGTACTCCATACGACAGGTAAAGGAGACCCCTTGTTCTGCCTTGATTTCATTGACTACATTCTCCATCAGTTCTTTCATTTTATCTTCACTGCTGCCTATACTCGAACTTCTGTACACAGAACCGAACTTGTCAATATCATAGCGTATCGCCCGATTGAGCGCTCGTTTCAAGTCCTTTTCGTTTCGAAAAGGTCCTACTATACTGTTGCTAAGATAATTATTTCTATAGTTAATCAGATACGCTTGCATGGTCATAGCTGCTACTTTCTGATCTACTTTTGCTTCACTCTCATACACTTCCCGCAACAGTTTACCGCTATCCTGCAAAATACAATAATCGATCATTGCATATCCCATCAAAAAAGAATCCAAGTATTTGATATATGTATTCTCATCCATCTCTTCAATGTCGGAACTATCAAATTTAGTCAACTCCGCATTTTTATAAAAAGAAAATGTTCCTTTTGTAAGAGTTGGAATGTCGGTTCCTACAACAAGCGCGCTTGTCGTGTCCGCATTTTTGGAAACAAGACCATCTCCTGGCACATAATATGTGCCATTCAATGAAATCTGAAACCAACCATTTGATGTGATGCCTGTCACTTCAACAGGAACATTCTTTGCTATGGCAGTGACCACTGTAGAATTCAAATCGGGCTGTACATATACTTTTGTGTTACCAGTACTATAAAGTACCGCCTTATTTTGCGCCACCGTAAACTCTACCGCATAAACCTGTGTTATTCTGCTATCTATCCTTGGTGACATGGGAAGTACAATCCCCACTGCCAATATAATTCCTGTCAATCTACGAATAAATTTCTTCGTCTTCCTCATACATCTCTACCTCTTTATTTAAACACACTAACTCCCATCTGTCCGCTAAAGCATGCACTCCAATCAGGATGTGTGAAATTTTATATTTCACACTAACTCCCATCTGCATGCTTTAGCATGCACTCCAATCAGGATGTGTGAAATTTTAATTTCACACTAACTCCCATGTCGCAGCTTTGCCACGGCTCAAAATCCAGAGTGTGAGACTTAGAGTTTCAAACTCTTCTCACACTTACCCCAGTCCTGGGCAGATGAGAGTTAGAAAACAATGTTCACATTAACTTTCATCTACCCACTTTATGGGCATAGCAATCAAGATCTTATCTCCAGATTCCCACACGGTCTTTCGGTGCTACATACATTCCATCTGTCTCCTTAATATCATATATCTTATAGAATGCGTCGCACGAACTAAGCACTGCATTGACACGAATTTTATTGGGAGAGTGTGTATCAGTGTTGAGCAAATACAACATATAGCTTGTAGTATCTTCACTTGCCCAGTTGTATGTCATCTGTCCAAATGCCTCATCGAGCGCCTGTGCGTCATCCCCTATAATAGAAGTAATGCATGTCATTGCTCCGAGGTCTGCTATATTTTCCATCAGTGTCAATTCACCGTTGACCTTTACCCCCATCATCTCATATTCATTATAATAGTCTACAATAGATTGGGACAATCTGTTGTATTCCTCCAGTTCCTCCTCTGTCCACCACACATTGTAATTGCCGTTCTCATCATACAAAGCCCCACTCGAATCAAATGCGTGGCTGACTTCATGTGCAATGACAAATCCAATACCACCTAAATTTGCTCCATCACTATTGTCACTATCATAAAATGGAGCCTGTAAGATTGCTGCCGGAAAAATAATTTCATTGTTGAGTGGATCATACATTGCATTGATTGTTTGTGGTGTTACATCCCACTCTGAACGATCAACCTTTGTTCCAATCTTATCTAAACTATCCTCTATGGCTACCTGCATACTCACTAGCCAATTCGATAACAAACTTCCTCCCTCTGAAATTGGGGTCACCTGCATCATATCTTTTGCTGCTGGCCACTTATCGGGATACCCGATTTTAATTTGCATTGTCTCAAGTTTTTTGATTGCCTTTTTCTTTGTCTCTGAACTCATCCATTCTTGGCGGCTAATAATAACCTCATATTCCTGGAGGATTCGCTGTATCATCTGCTCAACCTCCTCTTTATCTTTTGCAGAAAAATGCTCTTCAACATAAATCATGCCAAAATCCCACGGAAGCAAATCTTGTGTAAGTCTCTTCCATGTTGTTTCATCTCCCCAGCTCTCTGTAATGCCATACAACGCATTTTTCATATCATCGCTAAGTTTTGCGTAGCGTTCATTGGCATACTCTGCCGTGTCATTGAGCAACACAAATGTCGAGTAATCTTTAAGCGCCTGTAAATTCTCTTCTACTAAAAGAGAATTGATTTTTTTAGCCTGCTCCACATCCATCACAATATATTTGTCCTGCCCATCTATACGCAGCGTCTGTAGCATTTTTTCCACATCAATATTCGTATATAGATCCTGTAGCTCTTGAGCAGTATATACATTATACGTAATAGAGGGATCGTACATTTGTTCTGTAGTCAAGGTCGATGCGCAAATATCGCGCAATAATCCTTCTATAGAATCAGTACTAACTGCCGCCTCACTAGCAGACATACCAAACTCCATCAACATATTGTTGATATAATCAAGATAGAGATCTACATACTCCTGTGTATTTTCTCCCTCTACATACTCTTTTCCAATCAATGTATCAGCGTACAGCATATAAACCGCATACTCACTAGAGTCCGCCTTATCCTGCATTACAGTATAGCCACCCACAATACTGCTAAATCCAAATTCACCACTTAAATGCGCCATTGCATCTACATACTCCGCAATAGTAGATGCCTTGCGAATACTATCCATATGTGGATTTAACGGTCCTAGCCCTGTAGCTTCTCGATTCTCCATATTGGACACACATTCATATAAATCCTTGATCTTTTGTTCAGCACTGCCCTTCTCATAAGTCTGACCATCATTTGCGAGCTCCTCGATAATATCGTCCATCTCGCTGCTAACTACCGCATTGAGTTCTCCAAACCAATCCCAGTGCGCATCTGTGGCGGCAAGCTCTATTCTGGACAAAAGTCTTTGGTTGATAAACTCATAATAGTCGTCTTGATATCGAACTTGGCTTTCCTCATCAGAATCCTCTAGATCTTTGTCCTGATCGCCATCTTGTTTAGAACCATTAAAACTATCCTTGATACTGCTGTTTGTCTCTTCTCGTTGCCCGCCTGTATTCTCACGAACCTTGCGACTACACCCAACAAGCTGCATCACCAACAACACCGTCAACAACAGCGTCAACATTCTGTACATGATCCATGACTTTTTTTTCATGCTTCTACCTCTCTTTTTATATCTAATTCCCATGTGGTTTGACAAACTCATACATTTTACATTTGGCTAAATATTCACTGTCAAATACGAACAATTCACTTGTATTCTTCTTGTCTGCCAACCACCCACATGTACGTTTTTGCGAAACAGATACTTTTATATTATACCATATTTTTATAAAACACAACTATTCTTCTGAAAACTTAATATGTTTTTGTAACAGTTCAGCCATGCAAAATTGAATATACAAAATGCTGTTGGGCGCTTGCTCGTATAAGGCATTTTGTATATTTGATTTTATAGGGCGGACGCCCGACATGAAATGGGTATGGCTGAATAGTAACATGTTTTCACAATTGTTTATTCATATGACTCCCAAGCTAAAATAATTAGTACATACTTACTTTATATTAGAACATGTGTTTTTAAATGATTTATCTCCTAAAGTAAGGAAGTCTCATGGACAAAATATCTGTTTACAAATTCTTATAAAACGCGTACTATAAAATTATAATTATTCTTATTTATATATATGAAAGACTTAAAAAATAAATAATATGAAAATACTTTTTAAAGTTAGTGTGAGAAGAGTTTCTAGCTGCCTGTGGCTGTTTCGCAGAGAAACGCTAAGTCTCACACTCTAGATTTGAGTCGCAGCAAAGCTGCGACATGAAGATTAGTGTAAAATGATTACATACTCATACGACTTGACGAACAGCAAGTTTTGTATGATAAATATTTATTATAAGGGGATGTTGTTCTATGACGAAACTGTTCTTCATTCTTTTTGTCTTGTTCTTGCTCACGGTTGCATTGTCTGTCCTGTATCTACTTTCTATCAAGCCCCGTCTGCTTGGAAGACCCGATTACAGACCATTTTTTGGTCATTTATATGCACACAGAGGATTGCACAATATGAATCTTACGCGCTGCAAATTAAAGAGCCCTAGACAGAGTACAGCTTCCAATACAGAAGACTGCTATCCTGAAAACTCCTACGCTGCAATTAAACGTGCCGCAGATTTGGGCTATGGCATTGAATTTGATGTTCACTTAACAAAAGATGATATTCCTGTTGTTTTTCATGATGACACACTCAATCGGATCTGCGGCGTAAAAGGTAATCTTAGAGACTATACTTTTGCACAGCTTCAGCAGTTTCGTCTGCTTGGTACCACAGAGCGAATACCTGCTTTCGCCGATATCCTAAAAATGGTTGATGGCAGAGTTCCACTGATTATTGAATATAAAGTCGAGAAAAATGCAGACAAGCTTTGCAGTATTTGCGATCGTATTCTCTCTACTTATCATGGACTTTACTGCATTGAATCCTTTCATCCATTAGCTGTGCGCTGGTACAAAACTCACCGTCCACATGTTGTGCGCGGTCAATTATCTGAGGATTTCACAAAAAAGAAACGCAGTCTTCCTTACTTTTTACTGTCACATTTAATTGGAAACTGTTATGCATCCCCAGACTTTATTGCCTACAACTGCAAACACAAAAATGAACTATCTAGAAGGCTGTGCCGCAAACTATACAAAAGTTTAAGTGTAGCCTGGACTGTTCGATCACAGGAAGAACTCGACAAAGTGTCACACAGCTTTGATTTATTCATTTTTGAAGGTTTTGTTCCTCGTACCAAACAGGCTGTGAGCTAACTGATTGTTGATAAGCAATTTTTTATATTTATATGTATTTTTAATACAAACTGTACTATATACACATAATTTTCTCTATTTTGATGTAAGAGTCAACCATAACAAATAATTACTAAAATTCATCAAAATTTTCATAATATATTTGATTTTTACTGAAAATTGTGGTTATAATAAGATATAGTATATCGTAATCCCCGTTATGGTATACTTTTTGCAAAATAATACAACGACTGTGGTAGAAAATAAGCTGCAGAATTCCCCAAATAAAATGTAGGAGGCTCCCCATATGAAGAAAACAGTTCAGGAACTTGATTTCCTATCTCTAAAAAACAATTTTGATGATGTTTGTGACACAGTCAACAAGGACAACGAACCTGTCGCATTGACTTTAAAGAGTGGCCGCAAGGTATTTATCATGCCAGAAGAACGTTACAATGGCATCTCACGTTTTGTCATATCCACGACCACATATAATCGTCTTACATCATAAATCGAGTACTACTCGCGCATCGAGCATGGGTAGTTTTACTCTAAAAGTCTTGATCTTCAATCAGGGCTGCATGGGTGTATCTGGTTTCTAAACGCTCACTTTTATTGAGGGTGGTACAGGTACGGCTGCATGGGTGTTTAATTACATAGTTTCTTTTTGCGTTCATATACATAAAAAATGAGTAGAAGAGAAACCATTTCTCTTCTACTCATTTTTTATTTAACCTTTAGGACAAAGCCCATTCTCTTTTCTCTGGCAACTGCTCTCTTATAGCAGACAGAGTACATAATTGCTGACAGTAAAAAAGCCAGTAACACATCCAACATAGAATGTTGCTTAATTAGTACAGTAGAGCATATAATAGCGCCCCCAAGGAGCAACATACCTGCTTTGACAATCTTATGGTTCACAAAACATCTGCTTCGCACCACCGCAATCATAATCGCTATGGAATTGTACACATGAATACTTGGAAGCACATTGGTCGGAGTATCAACTTGATACAGATGCCGAATCAATTCTGTAAAAATATTCTCACGCTCAAATACGGTAGGTCTTAAGCGATGACCATTGGGAAACACGGCGGAAATCACAATAAAAATTGTCATCCCTGCTATCAGAAACGCCACTAGCCGCTCACTTTCTTCCTTATCCTTAATGCAGAGCCAAATAACAGTCAATGCCACATATCCAAACCATAATAGATATGGCACAATAAAAACTTCACAAAATGGGATATATGCATCGATTTCAAAATTAATCTCGTGTACTGCTCCTGTTCTTTGCTCTAAGTAATAAAAAGCAATTAAATAAAAAATTGCATAAATTGTCATCACAGCCAATGCTTTGTACTGCATGACAAGATTCACGGTCCATCTGTAACCGCTGACTACTTTCTCTTTCATAACTTCCTCATTTCTGCGCTGCCTTTTGCGCATTTCAAGTTTGTGGATACAGCGCAGACACAAACTTGTATCTCCCTTTCACATTTTTAAACAATTCATGTGAAAAAACTTTACCTACCTACAACACATGCTACTATAATCGAAAATGTAACTTTTGTCTAAGACAAATCCATCTATCAATTTATACCTTTCGTTTTAAAAGTCTTTGCTGTGCTGCTTGGTTTTTGGCAGGATTCTCTTATAAAAAGCTACTTTCTAAGTTCATTATTATAATCCACTCTGTATACAATGTCAACTTCTTCAAAACGCCAAACTTTTCCCAATTTTTTCCCACAAACAGGTATTTTTACACAATTTATCACATAGAATATCACTGTTCTTATTCCACAAAAAATATATAAATTTTTTGTAAATATTTTTATGCGATTACCATAAAATGATGTTTGATTATTCTGCTGATTCAAAGTACAATAGTCTTGTTGGGAATCAACCCACGAGTTGTTTTTTATTTGGGAGGTTATACTTGTATGAGATTTGATATGCACTGCCACACAAAGGAAGGTTCTATGGATGGAAAAGTTCCTATTTCAGAATACATCCAAATTTTAAAGTCCCGCGGCTTTGATGGTATGCTCGTCACAGATCACGATTCATACAATGGTTTTCGTAGTTACCGTGATTGCTTAAAAGATAAAATACAAGACTTTACTGTTTTAAAGGGTATTGAATATGATACTATCGACGCAGGACATATCATTGTGATTCTTCCCGAACAGATCAAATTGCTTTTGCTTGAGTATCGTGGACTTCCTGTTAAAATTTTACAGGATGTTGTGCACAAGCATGGGGGGATTCTTGGTCCTGCACATCCTTGTGGCGAACGTCATCTAAGTATTACACGGACGCGAGCATACAAAAAAAATCCTGATATTATGAAGCAATTTGATTTTTTAGAAGCGTTTAACTCCTGTGAGTCGCCGCAATCCAATTTAGAAGCGCGTCTTCTCTCATCCAAATACCATCTGCCTATGTTTGGCGGAAGCGACTCGCATCATGTAGATTGTATTGGTACAGCTTACACACAACTTGATGGTCACATCGCCACCGAATCTGATCTGATCCAATATATAAAAGAAAAGAAGGAAACAGCATGTGGCGGTGAATACTATCAGAGTACTGTCAAAAATAAAATCGGTGTCTTTAACCATATTCTTGTGGAAGGCTTTTGGTTTTATAATCGCATTGCTAGTATGTACCGCAGTCACAAAAGAAAGTTTGCTATGTCACTCCTAAATCACTCTTAAACTTCTTTCCATCTGACAAATACAGTTTATTCATTTTGGTGATATATTACCGCATACATAAAAAAGCATCTAACAAGAATAGCAAACTGTTCTATTCTTGTTAGATGCTTTTCTTAGTATCTGGCACGTTCGTCTCTACACTACTTTTCGCACCTTTCCAGGCTCTGTGATGATTAGCATACCACTTTCTGGCTCAAAAACCATTGTCCTTGCTGTATATCCTCCCACTTCACTAGCAACTACTGGAATATCAAGTTCCGAAAGTTTCTTTTGAACTGCTGCTAGATTCTGAGACGAAATATCCCTGCTTTCTGGCACACTCGCAATCTTAAACATATGCGCTGCACCTGCAAGTTTAGCATTGAGTCGTGTGCGTTTTGCTCCCTGACTTACTAATGCTTTCACCAACTCATCGATTCCTGTATCAGCATATTTGGCCAGTTCTAGGGTTCTTGTATGTTCACTAGGATCATACTGAGGCAGCATAATATGCAAAAGTCCGCCTATCCCTGTCTGTGAGTCCCACATAGCAATCCCTACACAAGAACCCAAATCTCTAGTAATCAATTTTTTTTTACCTTTCGCAGTCTTATAATCTCCTATTCTTACAGTTATCATATCCTGTAATTCCTGAAGCGAATATGCCACCAAACCACTCCCCTCTATAATCCTATTTTATCATATTAACCACAGCGAAGTAGTTTTAGTATATCATGTATTGGAAGATGGTGCTAGTTTTTTGTCAAAATCATTACTTTATTGTAACAGTTCAGCTTTCGGCTTCCCTGTTACAGGCATCAAGCCATGCAAAATCGCTTCGCGATGTCAAAGCCACGTACCGTGGCTTGATGCTTCCCAACTACTATGTATTCTTACTGTGATTGATTCGTTCTCTTTATACCTATAAAAAAATCATTGAGATTGAGTAGGCATTTAATCATAACTTTCATTTCCTCCTCATCCAATCCCCTGATAATACTTCGAATCATGTTTTTATGAAAATCTCTATGATGAAAAAATGCTTTTTTTCCTTTGGGCGTCAATATCACCAAAACAACTCGTTTATCACTTGTGCTGCGTTCTCTTATGATATATCCCTTATTCTCAAGACTATTCATGTTTGTTGTGAGTGTTCCTGTCGTGACCCCAAGGCGCTTTGCAATCTCTGACATTTTTCGCGGTTCTTCGATGCCGATCGCTTCTATGATATGCATATCATTGTTTGTGATATCCCTGTACTCCTTTGTAATAATTGCCTTTGCTTCTATAGCCATCACTTCATTAAACAATTTTACCAACAACTCATTTAATGTCCTTTTTGTGCCCTTTTCCATACTATCTCCCATGTCGCAGCTTTGCTGTGACTCAAATCTAATTATCCCCACACAAATACATCTGCTCCATATGTAAGGCCTGCCCCAAAACCTGATAAGACAATGCGGTCCCCTTGCTTGATTGCCCCACTCCGATTGAGTTCATCGAGCAATACTGGTATCGTAGCAGATGACATATTGCCAACTTTGTCAATATTCATCGGAAATTTTGACAATGCTGTTTTTAATCGTCGCGCCACAGATTCTATAATGCGCTCATTGGCTTGATGAAGAATGAATAAGTCCACATCCTCTGTAGTCAATCCTGCTTTATCAAGCGCCTCCAAAATACATGTTGGTACCTGCTTGATGGCAAACTTATAGACTTCCTGTCCATCCATCTGAATATACTGAAATTCTTCTTTGTTACTCTGCTCCAAAAATGCATTGTGTACCGTTCTCTGCACACAGGAAAGTACGTTTGCTCTTGTGCCATCTGAGCCCTGAACCATACTTTCCATACCTACTCTGCGACCATTTGGACACCAAATATCCTGTGTAGATGCCTCTACATATGCTGCGCCAGCACCATCCCCAAAAAGAATACATGTTGATCTGTCTTTCCAATCAACTAGTTTAGAAAGCACCTCTCCTCCTACTACTAGTGCATTGTTGTAAAGTCCCGCCTGTATATAGGCATGTGCTGTATTGAGTGCAAACAAGAAACCAGAACATGCTGCATTGAGGTCAAATGCAACCGCGTTCACAGCTCCAATTTGATCTTGTACTTGACAGGCACAACAGGGAAGAAGCATCTCTGGTGAGCAGGTTGCAACCAAAATCAGCTCAACTTCCTGTGCTGTTTTTCCCGCTGCCTGCAAAGCCCTTTCACATGCCTTTGCAGATAAATCTGCAACTGTGTCTCCTGTGGAGATCCTTCGTTCAACAATACCTGTCCTCTCACGAATCCATTCATCAGACGTCTCCACAAGTTCCTGTAAATCTATATTAGTCACTCTTTTTTCTGGCAATGCACTTCCTGTGCCCGTGATTCTACTTGTCATTATGCAAACTCCTCCATAATTTGTGCTACCGTCTCGATTGTATGGGCTCTATATGCATTGGTCCCACAAAACACTAACCCCT
This sequence comes from uncultured Lachnospiraceae bacterium, assembly GCA_910586095.1. Classification (GTDB taxonomy): domain Bacteria; phylum Bacillota; class Clostridia; order Lachnospirales; family Lachnospiraceae; genus COE1. The sequence goes on from CAJUHQ010000002.1 coordinate 79,320, forward strand.
CTTCGAGATTGCCATTTACCGCATTAATCAGTGCCTGCGTAATACAGTATGGAATGGTTTCTGGTTTGCAAGTCCGAATACACTGCCTACACCCTTCTCCCATAAACCGTTCTCCCGCCTTCACTCTGTCTAAAAATGCTGTATGAATGGCACGACCTGGCATTCCTACAGGACTGTCTACAATGACAATATTCTCCTGCTTTGCTTGAATATATGCCTGCTTATAACGCTCTGACGCGTCACACTCCTGTGTGGTAACAAACCGCGTAGCAATCTGTACTCCTTGTGCCCCCATTGCCAAATAATGTTCTAGATCGCTACGCTCATAAATTCCCCCTGCCACCACCACAGGAACTTCTAACTCCTGTGCAAGTGCTATAATATCTTGTATTTGTTCATCATACTTTTCATATCCTGATGCGCAGTAAGTCTCTAGCTGGTCTTTATGAAATCCTAGATGTCCTCCCGCCTGGGGACCTTCTATCACAACAAGATCTGGTTTGCGATCGTATGTCTTCTTCCAATGTTTAGCAATAATATGAAGCGCTTTTCTACTAGAAACAATCGGGACAATTTTTGATTCTTTTGCTACTTTTGGCAAATCAAGCGGCAATCCTGCCCCCGAAATAATTAGATCTGCTCCTGCCGCCACTGCTGCTTGAACATACTCTTCATAATTTCTTGTCGCTACCATAATATTGACTCCAATAATGCCCCCATCTGCTATCTGGCGCGCTTTTGCAATCTCCTCTTTGATCGCCTTGAGATTGCAAGCTAATGGGTTTTTGGCAAATTCTGGATCGCGAAAACCAATTTGGGCTGTAGAGATCACCCCTATGCCCCCTGCTGCTGCTACAGCGCCTGCAAGTCCTGACAGGCTCACCCCCACGCCCATTCCTCCTTGAATAACTGGAATACGCGCGCAGAGATCTTTGATCTGCAATTTATTTTTGTTCATCTACTCCTCCATTCTATGCCACATTCCCACTAAGATCACAACCCCAAAGCGCAACTTTTGCAATTTCAAAAACTGTTTCATCATAGAGATCTAAAATAGCCTATTACTGTGCGAACGCTGTTTGCAATACAAATATGTGTTTGCACTCAATACCATATCCTTTGCAGATTGAAAAAGGAGCATGGTTATTAAAATGCCCGAAAACGTTCATAGCGTTCCTGTGCGATCTCTTGTTTTGATTTTCCATTATATCTTTCCAAAAACTCCTTGATATGTTCCTTCATATAACCGCCAATGGCTGGTGCCGTCTTTCTATCAGCACCACCAAATTCTGGTATAATACGTTCAATCACACCTAGGCGTTTTAAATCTTGTGCTGTAATATTCATAACCTCACTGGCTTCCTGTGCTCTGCCCGAATCTTTCCAAAGTATAGAGGCAAAGCCTTCAGGTGACAAAATGGCATAAGTGGCGTTTTCCATCATCCAGACTTCATTGCCCACCGCTGTTGCAAGAGCACCACCACTTCCCCCTTCTCCAATTAAAATGCAAAGTACTGGTACTTGTAATCCAGACATCTCCAACAAATTTCGTGCTATTGCTTCTCCCTGACCGCGCTCTTCTGCCTCAATACCACAAAATGCTCCTGATGTATTGACAAAACTAATAATAGGGCGATGAAATTTTTCTGCCTGTTTCATTAGTCGAAGTGCTTTTCTGTATCCTTCTGGCAGCGGCATACCAAAATTTCTCTCTTGACATTCCTTAAAATCTTGTCCTTTTATGTCTGCAATCACTGTCACTGGTTGCCCTTCTATAAAGCCAATTCCACCAATCAATGCTTTGTCATCGCGAAATCCCCTATCACCATGTGCCTCTACAAACACATCAAATATATATTTCATATAGTCTGCCGCTGATGGACGCTCCACTTGACGCACCGCCTTAACTTTCTCCCATGCAGTACGCGGTTTTGAGTACCATGCCTGTTCTTTTAACTCTTCGCTAAGCTGGAAAGAATTGCTTTGTTTTTCTCCAAAATTGGCATATCCTTTCTCGTCCCCATTTTGATGAGACTTAATGAGAAAATGGATGGTTCTTTTTAAGTTTTCTCTGTGCACAATACCATCCACAAATCCATGTTCTACAAGAAATTCCGCAGTCTGGAAGCCTTCTGGCAATTCTTGTCCGATTGTCTGTTTGATGACGCGCGGACCTGCAAAACCAATCAGCGCACCTGGTTCTGCCATAATGACATCTCCCAACATTGCAAAGCTGGCTGTTACACCTCCAGTAGTAGGATCTGTCAAGATAGAACAGTACAAAAGTCCTGCATCTCCATGTTTCTTGATAGCGGCTGAGGTCTTTGCCATCTGCATTAGAGAGATAATTCCCTCCTGCATCCTGGCACCTCCTGAACAACAAAACAAAAAGACAGGAAGTTTTAATTGAGTCGCACGCTCAATTGCTCTTGTGATTTTCTCGCCCACGACATGTCCCATACTGGCCATCATAAAACGTGAATCACAGATGCCAAGCACAATATCATCCCCATATACCTTGCAGCGTCCTATTGTCACAGCCTCATTTAATCCTGTTTTTGCGCGTGCGGCTGCAAGTTTTTCTTCATATCCTTCATACGCTAAAGGATTGCTCACTTCTATGTCTTCAAACCACGGCTCAAAAGTTTTAATGTCGGCTACCATGCGAATCCGATTACTGGTCTTGACTCTAAAATATCCACCACATTCATAACACACATATTTTTTCTTAACTACGCGGTCACGCTCCACCATCTTGCCACACTTTGGACATTTGATTAGACTATTATCCTCTATCTTTGTAGGTTCTGTTGTCTGCTTTTCCTCTGATTTGCCTCTCAATTTTTCCTCAAGCTTATTGTACAAGTTGGCCGGAAATCTTCTTTCGGCCTTGCCATACTGCGATCTCTCCACGGCAAATTTCCTCGTATAATAAGTGTATAGCCAGTAGAAATGATGGTTATGCACTTATTC
>CAJUHQ010000003.1 GCA_910586095.1 uncultured Lachnospiraceae bacterium
ATGTTTGGAAAAATGCCAAAAAACAGGCATTTTTCATCCTGATTTGTACGCCTGCTGAGCAGGCAGATGGGAGTTAGTATGTGATACGTAACAATTGATAGGTATCATATAATAAATAGTGTTGTTATTCCCTCTTTTGTATTTATACAAAAGGGGGATTTTGTATTTATGGTAATTGTTTTCACAATTTTTATTCTTGGAAAAAATAGTTTGGTGTCTTATGACTGAATAGGATAAAACTGTAAGATTTTTGTGTTGGAAATCATATGTTGCATCTTGCAAAAATGTGCAAATACAGATATACTGTCATATTATGAGCAACCGTTTATTATGAGAGGCTTCGACTTTTATAGCATGGATAGTCAAACGGCCTGAAATGGTATAAGACATTTCAGAAATTGCATGATGTGAGAGCTTGTACAATAGGATGAAGATATGCAAAATGGTACAGCGTATGTGTTTAATATAAACATACTAAATTTTAATTTGTAACATAAACAGTACTTATGGCCATTTGTTATAGTTCTATGGGATGAGTGAAAAGCAGTATAAAAAGATGCATGACATTTTTTATATAGTTTTAGTATAGAGATTTTGATAACAAATATACAATGATGAAAGGAAAGGGCAGGTACGATCTCTAAAAAGTAGAAATTGTATGTGTTGTGTATATAAGAATGAAATGGAAAAAATTTACAGTTAAAACGATTACAGACGCAGAGGATATTGTGATTAGCACATTGTATGATATCGGTCTAGAGGGAGCACAGATCGAGGATAAGGTTCCACTTACACCACTTGAAAAAGAACAAATGTTTGTAGATATTTTACCCGATGGCCCAGAAGATGACGGTATTGCCTATTTGAGCTTTTTTGTGGAGGACTCGCAAGAAAATCCAGTAGACACTGCTAAAATTGTGGAGGAGATTGGGATAGAGCTTGACAATCTGCGCAATTTTATGGATGTGGGCGAAGGAACGATCATGGTATCAGAGACAGAGGACTTAGATTGGATCAACAATTGGAAACAATATTTTCATCAGTTTTATATAGAAGATTTATTGGTGATTCCTTCATGGGAGGAAGTAAAACCAGAAGACCAAGATAAAAAAATATTGCATATTGATCCTGGAACTGCATTCGGAACAGGGATGCATGAGACAACGCAGTTGTGTATCAGACAATTAAGAAACTATATTACACCACAAACAGAACTTCTCGATATAGGAACAGGCAGCGGAATTTTATCAATCGTCTCTTTGTTGTATGGTATTGGGCATGCAGTTGGCACAGATTTAGATCCTTGTGCGATAGATGCAGTGCGAGAGAATATGGAAGTCAACAATATTTCCTCTACATGCTTTGAAGTGATGATTGGAAATATTATAACAGATAGTGATGTACAAGATAAGATCGGCTACGAGAAATATGATATTGTTGTCGCCAATATTTTAGCAGATGTCTTGGTTCCTCTCACTCCTGTGGTAAAAAAACATATCAAAAAAGGAGGAATCTACATTACATCGGGTATTATTGACAACAAGGAGCAAACAGTACGCGATGCAGTAGAGGCTTCTGGATTTGAGATTATTGAAGTGACTTATCAGGGAGAATGGGTCAGCATCACGGCCCGCAGTGTTTAGAAAATTGTGTGGAGTTGGTGTGAAATATAAAATTTCACACAGGAAAAACGCAAAAGACTGCGTTTTTCATTTCTATTTGAGCCGCCAAAGGCGGCATGGAGGGTAGTATGGACAAAGAGAAGATGATTCTGTTTATGGGGATACAGGCGAGCGGAAAAACTACATTGTATCACAAGCAGTTTCATGAGTATGTGCACATCAATTTAGATACACTTCACACGCGAAATAAAGAAAAAATTGCGATAGAGGAATGTTTGGCACATCGTAAAAGTATGGTCATTGATAATACTAACCCCACAAGAATGGACAGAGCACGTTATATTAGCTTTGCCAGGGCGCATGGATATCAAGTGATTGGATACTTTTTTCAGTCGCGTGTTGCGGACTGTATCACGCGCAATGAAAAGAGAGAAAAGAAAGCACATGTTCCGCGCACAGCAATCGCAGCAACGTCCAATAAACTAGAGCTTCCTGACTATGAGGAAGGTTTTGATATGCTATATTTTGTACATATCGAACAGGGGCAAATGGTAATAGAAGAATGGATAGAGAGTTGATGATATGCCAGTTGGATAATAGCTTGATAGTGATGTGCATAAAAAGCAGGAGGAAAAAGTCATGAAGTTTGATGATTTTGATAAGCAAATGCGCAGATATGAGGAGTCTCTTGACCAGTATATCCTACCAGATTTGTATATAGTAGCGCGGCTTGATGGCAGAACGTTTACAAGGCTTACCAAAGAGATCTGCAAGTTTGAGGCCCCTTTTGATATCCAGTTTAGAGAGTATATGGTTGAAACAGTGAAATATTTGATGGAATGTGGATTTCGTATTGTTTACGGGTATACACAAAGTGATGAGATTTCGCTGTTATTTCATGCAAATGATACTACATTTGGCAGGAAGGTGCGCAAGATTCAGTCAACACTTGCAGGGGAGGCAAGTGCCGCATTTTCATTGTTACTAGGCAAGATTGCAACATTTGACTGTCGTGTGGTGCCACTTCCTACAATAGAGCGTGTGGCAGACTATTTTATATGGCGTCAGGAGGATGCGCACAGAAATTCGCTCAATGCCCATTGTTATTGGGCACTGCGAAAGGAAGGATTTGGACAGGAGAAGGCAACAGCACTGCTAGAGGGGAAGTCAGTAGCGTTCAAGAACGATCTTTTATTTGAAAAAGGCATTAATTATAATGAGTTGCCTGCCTGGCAAAAACGCGGTGTTGGCGTGTATTTTGAAGAGCAGATAAAAGAGGGATATAATCCTGTGACAAAGCAGATAACGCAAACAACAAGACGTGCGTTAGTCGTCAATGATACGTTACCACTTGGCAGTGCATATGGTGCGTGGGTATCAGCGTTTGTACAAAGTAAAATTGCATCATGCAATTCCTGAAATGTCGTATACCATTTCAGACTGCATAGTATGGCACAAAAACACGAAAGAAAAAAAGAGATAGAAGAGTGAAAAGTAGTACCAAAATGGTAAAAATCAAAGCATTTTTTACATGGAGGTTAGTATGTACCATTTTTTTGTAGAACCATCTCAGATTGATAATCAAACTATTTGCATCACAGGTGAGGATGTCAACCATATTAAAAATGTGCTGCGTTTAAAGCAGGGCGATGAGATTAGTGTCAGTAATGGGGTGGATGGAAAAGAGTATCGTTGTGGTATCACATCAATGACAGATCATCAGGTGAGCTGTGAGTTACGTTTTATCAAAGAAACGGGAGTGGAGCTGTCTGCTAGAGTTTCACTTTTTCAAGGACTTCCAAAAGGTGACAAGATGGATCTCATTGTTCAGAAAATGACAGAACTTGGTGTCTATGAGATTATCCCAGTGGCGATGCAGCGCTGTATTGTCAAACTTGATGATAAGAAAGCGCGCTTGCGAATCGCGCGCTGGCAAGAAATTGCAAAGGCAGCGGCAAAACAGAGCGGACGCGCTGTGATCCCACAGGTTCGAGAAGTGCTTACCTATCAGGAAGCATTGGCATATGCAGATAAAATGGATGTAAAAATGGTTCCTTATGAGATGGAGAACTTATTGGAGAAGACGACAGGGATGACTGGTACTAAGCAGATGATAGAAGGGCTTAAACCAGGACAATCCATAGCTGTTTTTATAGGTCCAGAGGGAGGATTTGCACAGCAGGAAATAGAAGATGCAATCGCGCATGGTATGATTCCCATCACATTAGGTAGACGGATTCTTCGCACAGAAACGGCAGGTTTGACTGTGATGGCGTGGATTCTGTACAGACTTGAAGAGTAATTGTAGATATAAAATATATTCGACACCAACAGACAATTCGATGCATATTTTATAGTAAGATAACGTGGATTCTGTGCGAAGTCCAGAGCGATGCAGTCGCCTGTTACAGCCAAAGAGTTGTGCTAAATATAGCAAAGAGACGAACGTACGGATATTCAGAAAGGCATGGTTATAGATATGACAGATGTGTATTTTGATAACTCGGCGACAACGAAATGTCTGCCTGAAGTGGCAGCGCTGATGACACATATCCTGTGTGAGGATTATGGAAATCCGTCGAGTATGCACAAAAAAGGAGTGGACAGTGAAAAATATGTGCGCTATGCCAAAGAAACAATTGCAAAATGCATGAAAGTACAGGAGAAGGAGATTATTTTTACATCAGGAGGTACAGAGTCAGATAACATTGCGCTGATAGGAGGTGCGTATGCCAACTATCGGTCAGGTAGGCATATTATTACGACTAAGATAGAGCATCCAGCAGTGCTCAAAACGTGTGCGGCGCTAGAGGAGCAAGGCTTTCAGGTGACATACTTGCCAGTGGATTCTCAAGGAATCTTAAGATTAACAGATCTTGAGAAGGCTATGACAAAAAATACAATAATAGTGTCTATTATGCACACGAACAATGAGATTGGAGCAGTGCAGCCGATTGAACAGGCAGGGGAATTGATTAAGCGCCTTAATCCTAATACGCTGTTTCATGTGGACGCTGTACAGGGATTTGGAAAATGTAGAATATACCCTAGACGTATGCATATTGATTTGTTGTCTGTAAGTGCTCACAAAATACATGGGCCCAAAGGGATGGGATTTTTGTATATTGGTGAAAAAACAAAAGTACGACCTATTTTGTTTGGTGGTGGTCAGCAAAAGGGGATGCGTTCAGGTACGGAAAATGTGCCAGGGATCGCAGGTATGGCAAAGGCGATAGAAGAAATTTTTGTTGATTTTGACGCTAAAGTGGAGTATTTGTATCGCATTAAGGAACGCTTTATAAAAGGAGTTAGCCATATTGATGGTGTTCGTATTAACGGTCCTGCTCCAAGGGTGGGGGCACCTCATATTGTGAGTGTGTCTGTACAAGGTGTCAGAAGTGAAGTTATGCTCCATGCACTTGAGGACAAGGGTATCTATGTGTCGGCAGGAAGTGCCTGCTCATCCAACAGATCTTCGGCGGCATCGACGACCTTGCGGGCGATTGGACTAGAAAAGCAATATCTTGATTCTACTCTTCGGTTTAGTTTTAGTTTGTTTACCACAGAAGCGGAAATTGACTATGCTATAGGCTGTATGGGAGAGATTATTCCAGTGCTTCGCAGATACCAGAGAGGATAGAAGGATACAGTTTGGCTTGTCTAAACTGTATGGATAAGAGTTTCGTAAGAAAGGATAAGATATGTACAAATCATTTTTAATAAAGTACGCAGAAATAGGTGTAAAGGGAAAGAATCGCTATATTTTTGAAGATAGGCTTTGCGATCAAATTCGTTATGCGCTGGCGCGCTGTGAAGGTGAATCAGTAGTCACAAAATCACAGGGGCGAATCTATGTAGATTTTGTTTCGGAGTTTGATTTTGATGAGGTGGTAGAACAGCTCAAGACAGTGTTTGGTATTACAGGGATCTGTCCAGTAGTCCAGGTGGAGGATGAAGGTTTTGAGAAGCTTTGTGAAGAAGTAGTCAAGTATCTAGATCGCGTATATACAGATAAAAACATATCATTTAAGGTAGATGCACGCAGAGGCAGGAAAAATTATCCCAAAAATTCTATGGAGATTAATGCGGATATGGGCGCGTTTGTGCTCAATGCGTTTCCTACTATGCGAGTGGATGTGCATAAGCCCGATGTTATGCTGCACATCGAAATTCGCGAGAAGATTTCAATTTATTCTGTGATTTTACCTGGACCTGGTGGATTGCCAATCGGCACAAATGGAAAGGGAATGATTCTTTTGTCAGGAGGGATCGATTCTCCTGTCGCAGGTTATATGATAGCAAAACGCGGTGTTAGAATCGATGCAGTGTACTTTCACGCACCTCCCTACACTAGCGAGCGCGCTAAACAGAAGGTGGTGGATTTAGCACGTATTTTATCGAAATATAGCGGTCCGATTCAGTTACATATTATAAACTTTACAGATATACAACTATACATTTATGAGAAGTGTCCGCATGATGAGCTCACGATCATTATGCGGCGCTATATGATGCGTATCGCTCAAGAGTTAGCAAAGGAAAGTGGATGTCTAGGGTTGATTACAGGAGAGAGCATTGGACAGGTGGCTTCTCAGACCATGCAATCGTTGATGGCTACGAATGATGTGTGTACATTGCCTGTCTATAGGCCGCTGATAGGTTTTGATAAGCAGGAAATTATAGAAGTTTCGGAGAAAATTGACACATATGAGACTTCTATTTTACCCTATGAGGATTGTTGTACAATCTTTGTAGCAAAGCATCCTGTGACAAAACCAAATCTCAATGTGATACGTATTCATGAGAAAAATCTTGATGAGAAGATTGAAGAATTGGTAAAGACAGCACTTACAACTCAAGAAGTGATAGAGATTACATATTAACTCCCATTTGTCCTTAAAGCAGGCATAGGTGGCCTTTGATTATACCGGACGCGGACAGCTTTAGCTGCATAGTTCCCTTTCGCGTCCGTGTGCATAAAAACAAAACCAGATACATCAACAGTGTATCTGGTAAGTTTTCCAATAAAAATCTTAATATTAAGCCTTTCCGCGCAGATGTAAAAGATAGATATGTATTTCAGTCTTAGATTAAGTAAGGCTTTAATACATTCATAACCTCTTCTGTGTCGTTCTCAGCATGAATATTCAAATCAATTGGCTTAGATAAGTCCAGGCTAAAGATACCCATAATAGATTTTGCATCAATAACGTATCTGCCTGAAACAAGGTCGAAATCATAATCGAACTTTGTGATATCATTCACAAAAGACTTTACCTTGTCAATTGAGTTTAAAGAAATCTGAACTGTTTTCATTCTGACTACCTCCTTTTATTTGTAACCATCTGCGTTATGCAGCGATTAGCTATCTACATTCTTTATAATAAAGGTAATCTGTAGAAAAGTCAACCAGAGATAAAAAAACAGTTATCAAGAAAAATGACAAAAAAAAGACAAAAATATGTGCAAATTGTCTTTGACCTTAAGAAGTCCATAAATTTTTAGTGGGAACCTCAAAAATTTACAGCAATATTATAGATTTCAACAATGTCAATCAAAAGACAGATTGATTTTTGGTGTGTTGTGTTGCAATAAACGATTACAAATTGAGAATAGAGTAGACATGGAGGATATAAATGAAGACAGTCGCATATCACAATTTAGGGTGCAAAGTCAATGCGTATGAGATGGATGTTATGTTACAGGCATTGAGAGAGCAGGGATACCAGATTGTGCCATTTGAGCAAAAAGCAGATATTTATCTTGTCAATACCTGTACAGTGACCAACATTGCGGATAGAAAGAGCAGACAAATGTTGCATAGGGCCAAAAAGACCAATCCAGACGGACTAGTGATTGCTATAGGGTGTTATGTACAGGCTGATACATGTGCGGTTGCAGCAGACAGTGCAGTAGATTTACTAATAGGAAACAACAGAAAAAAAGATTTGGTGAATATTCTAGAAAACTATTTGTCAGGGGTGGAGCAAGAGAGTGTTATTGATATCAATCACACGCAAGAATATGAAGAAATGCGCCTGACAGCTACACAGGAACATACACGAGCGTATATTAAGATACAAGATGGATGCAATCAGTTTTGTACGTATTGTATGATACCTTATGCAAGAGGGCGCGTTAGAAGTCGCCGCAAATCGGATGTGATTGAGGAGATTTGCGGACTGGTAAAAGCAGGATATCAGGAGTTTGTACTGACAGGGATACACATCAGCTCTTATGGCATAGATTGTACAAAAAAACAAGGAGAAAGTCTTATCGAACTTTTGAAGGAAATTGATGAGATAGAAGGAGTGAAGCGGATTAGAATAGGCTCTTTAGAACCGCGTATTATTACAAAAGAGTTTGTCAATAGCTTGACACAATTACAACATCTTTGTCCACATTTTCATCTGTCGCTTCAAAGTGGATGCGAAACCGTGCTAAAACGTATGAATCGCCACTATACACCAGAGGAATATCTAGAGAGTGTGACGCTACTGCGCAATGCATTTTTACATCCAGCAATTACCACAGATGTGATTGTAGGCTTTCCAGGAGAGACACAAGCAGAGTTTGATTGTACAAGGCAGTTTGTGGAGACGATTCAATTTTATGAAATGCATTTGTTTAAATATTCTAAACGAAAAGGCACGAAGGCAGCAGTGATGCCCAATCAAGTGTCTGAGGAAATAAAGGTTCACAGAAGTGCATCTTTGCAGGCAATTGACGAAATAGCCTCTAAGGCCTTTAGAACTTATTATCTCGGGAAGATGGTCGAGGTACTTTTTGAGGAAAAAAGGCGTATCGGCGAGCAGGATTATTGGATTGGCCACACAAAAGAATATGTGAAAGTGGCAGTGGCTGCACAACAGATTGGCACAATTGCGCCAGAAGGTTTACAGAATCGTCTGATATTAGGAAAAATAAAAGATTTTTTGAATCATGATATATTGCTTATGGATTTGTGATAAAATATATATAAAGAATTTATTGAATTTTATGACAGATTAAGTTATTATAGTAACAACAGTGTAAAATACAAAAGCCCAATTGTTTGGAAGGAGCACAGGAAATGGAAGATTTGACACGTACACAATTCATACAGCTAACGCCCGAAGACCTTGCGGGGGCGACTTCGGTGAAGGATGTGATTGCTTCCGTCTATGCTGCCCTTACAGAAAAAGGATATAATCCAGTGAATCAGATTGTTGGATATATTATGTCGGGCGATCCCACATATATAACAAGCCATAAGGGGGCACGCGCTATGATTATGAAAGTAGAGCGGGACGAGCTTGTGGAGGAGATGCTAAAGTCATATATTGTCAATGCAGGTTGGTATAATGCAGGCAGATTTTAAAGACTGCTTGGCATAAGTGGCAGCATGTATGTGTGGTATCAATTAAATCACTATAAGGTTTAATGGCATGGGACAAGCTGTCAAAGTAGTGGCGCAGGAGAGATATATGAGGAAAATGGGACTTGATTTTGGAGCCAAAACGGTGGGGGTTGCGATTAGCGATCCGCTTTTAATCACCGCGCAAGGGCTTGAGATCATACGCAGGAAGTCTGAGAGTAAGCTTCGACAGACACTTGCACGAATCGAGGAACTGATCGTAGCATACGAGGTTGATGAGATTGTGCTCGGATATCCAAAAAACATGAATGATACGGTAGGAGAGCGCGCGGAAAAGACCCAAGAGTTTAAGGAAATGCTAGAGAGACGGTCGGGACTTAGTGTACAGTTGTGGGATGAGCGTTTGACCACAGTGGCAGCAGATAAAGCGATGATGGAAGCCGGTATAAGACGTGAGGAACGAAAAGAACACGTTGATAGGATAGCGGCAGTTTTTATTTTACAAGGATATCTAGATTATCTGAAAAATCAGGAAAGCGCAGGGATAGCGAAATGAAGAAAATTGCCTTTACGCCAGATGGTGAACAAGCAGTAGAATTTTATGTATTAGAGCAGACAACCATTGGTGGGGTAACTTATATTCTGGTGACAGAAGCAGCAGAGGAGGATGACGGCGAGGCATACATTTTAAAGGCGGCTCCAGATACGGAAGGGGAAGAGCAAGTTTACAGTATGGTAGAGGATGACGAGGAACTTGCGGCCGTAGTGGGGATCTTTGAAAATATGCTCGATGACATTGACTTTGCCTAAAAATTGGAACGGATAAAACGTTATAGGAGGTTTATTTTGAAACAGAACAAACAACAAAATACTTCAAAGCTCAAGATTATCCCATTGGGAGGTCTTGAGCAGATTGGAATGAACATTACTGCCTTTGAGTATGAAGACAGTATTGTTGTGGTGGATTGCGGTCTAAGTTTCCCCGCTGATGACATGCTAGGAATTGATCTTGTTATACCAGATGTCACCTATTTGAAAAACAATCAAGATAAGGTAAAGGGATTTGTCATCACACATGGACACGAAGATCATATTGGGGCGTTGCCATATGTGTTGAAGGAACTCAATGTACCTGTGTACGCGACCAAACTTACAATGGGAATTATTGAGAATAAGCTGACAGAGCACAATCTCGTTCACAATGTGCGCAGAAAGGTGGTTAAATTTGGGCAAAACATTAATTTGGGATGTTTTCGGATTGAGTTTATCAAGACCAATCACAGTATTGTAGATGCGGCAGCTTTGGCAATCTATTCACCGGCGGGAGTTGTGATACACACAGGAGATTTTAAGGTGGACTACACGCCAGTATATGGAGATGCAATTGACTTGCAGCGTTTTGCGGAACTTGGTAAAAAAGGGGTACTCGCTTTGATGTGTGATAGTACCAACGCAGAGCGCCAAGGATTTACACCGTCTGAAAAGAAGTTAGGTTCCGTGTTTGACATGTTATTTGAGGAACATAAAAAAACCAGAATCATCATTGCTACTTTTGCCTCTAATGTGGACAGAGTACAACAGATTATCAATACAGCAGATAAGTTTGGCAGAAAAGTGGTGGTTGAGGGAAGAAGTATGGTAAATATCATAGAAACTGCTTCTAATCTGAATCGCATCAGTATTCCAGACAATACAGTGATCGATATTGAACGGCTAAAGAATTATCCAAAAGATAAGACAGTGATTATTACTACGGGGAGCCAAGGAGAGAGTATGGCGGCCTTAAGCCGTATGGCAAGCGGCATGCACAAAAAAATTTCGATTGGAAAAGGAGATACTGTTATATTTTCCTCCAATCCGATCCCAGGAAATGAGAAGGCAGTCACAAAGGTAATCAACGAACTATTCAAAAAAGGAGCAGATGTCATTTTCCAGGATACACACGTATCTGGACATGCATGCCAAGAGGAAATCAAGCTGATTTATACACTGACAAAACCTAAATATGCAGTGCCAATACATGGAGAATTTAAGCACTTAAAAGCACAGGCCAAACTTGCTATGGATTTGGGGATTGATAAAGAAGACGTGTTTATTTTACAGTCAGGTGATGTGCTGTCTCTAGATACAAATAGTGCCAGTGTTACTGGGAAGGTGCCTGTGGGAGCTGTGTTAGTCGATGGACTTGGCGTTGGAGATGTCGGCAATGTAGTGCTTCGTGACAGGCAGCATTTGGCGGAAGATGGTATCTTGATTGTGGTATTGTCCTTAGATGGTGCGTCAGGAGAATTGTTAGCAGGTCCAGATATTGTGTCACGTGGATTTGTGTATGTTAAGGAGTCGGACGAGCTTCTCGATGAAGCTAGAAAATTAATCGAGAAGGCAGTTTTGGGATGTTTAAAGAAAAATATTACAGATTGGGGAAAGATTAAGGGGACAATCAAAGATACTTTGAGTGATTTTGTCTGGAAAAAGACAAAGAGACGTCCTATGATTTTACCAATTATTATGGAAGTGTGAGAACAATTTGTTTTGTATGGGGTGTTATAAGCAATATATTTGGAAAGTTGATATATTTTTTGGAGTGTATGGAGGTTTACGATGAATATAAAACAGCTACTAGGGTCAATTTCTGCAATGATCGTAAAAGTGGCGTTGGCTGCGCTGGTTATTGTGATCGTGTTCCGCCTTGCCGTGTCAGCGTATGATTTTGGATATCAGGTATTTGTGGATTTGCCCATGAGCGAAGGTGAGGGCAAGACGGTAAGTGTAGAAGTAACGCAGGATCAAAAAGTGTATGATTTCGCAAAAATGCTCGAACAAAAAGGGCTTGTCAGAGATGCAAATATATTTTATGTTGTGCTATTGCTTTCAAATGAAGATATAAAAGATATATTAAAATTTGGAAAGGATATGTTAAAACCAGGAACCTACGAGTTAAGTACTGCGATGAACTGTGAGGAGATGATTGAGATCTTGTGCAACACTCAAAAACAGCAGGAGGAAGAATAACAGATGGATGAGCGGATACTGACCTTTATACATTCCTTTGATAAGGATAGCCCTGCTTATTTGCGCGAGCTAGAGAGGGATGCGATAGAGGCCAATGTGCCGATTATTAGACCACAGATGCAGAATCTACTGCGCTTTTTAATCGTGTGGGCACAGCCAATGCGTATTCTTGAAGTGGGCACAGCGATTGGATTTTCGGCCTTGTTGATGAGTGAATATGCACCACAATCATGTCGGATTACGACTATAGAAAATTATGAGAAACGAATACCACTTGCGCGCGCAAATTTTGAGAAGGCTCAAAAAGCAGACCGTATTACACTTCTTGAGGGAGATGCTAAGGAGGTTTTAGCATCAATGAGAGAAGATGAGAGCTTTGACTTTATTTTTATGGATGCAGCAAAAGGGCAATATATTCATTTTTTGCCAGATGTAATCAGGCTTCTAGCACCATCAGGGCTTTTGGTGTCAGACAATATTTTGCAGGAGGGAGAACTACTAGAGTCAAAGTATGCAGTGACCCGCAGAAATCGGACGATTCATAAAAGAATGAGGGAATATTTGTATGCGTTGACACATTGTGACGCGCTTGAAACTGTTATTTTGCCAGTGGCAGATGGTGTCACTCTCTCTACAAAACGAAAATAGAGGAATAAATATGGAGAATGAACGACGAAAAAAACCAGAACTTTTGGTGCCAGCAAGCTGTTTGGAAGTACTCAAGGTAGCAGTGTTGTATGGGGCAGACGCTGTATATATTGGTGGGGAAGCTTTCGGGCTGCGCGCGAAAGCCAAAAATTTTTCGATGCAGGACATGGCAGCAGGGATTGCGTTTGCACATGAACATGGAGTGAGGGTGTATGTCACAGCCAATATTCTTGCGCACAATGAGGATTTGGAAGGAGCACGGATTTATTTTGAGGAATTGCAAAAAATAAAACCAGATGCGCTGATTATCTCTGATCCAGGAATGTTTATGATCGCGAAAATGGTTTGTCCTGAGATTGAGATACACATTTCTACACAGGCAAACAACACAAATTATCAGACGTATCTATTTTGGTGGCAGCAGGGCGCAAAGCGCGTAGTTTCAGCCCGTGAGCTTTCACTTACAGAGATTCGCCAGATCAGGGACAAGATTCCAGAAAAGATGGAGATCGAAAGTTTTATACATGGTGCAATGTGTATTTCATACTCGGGAAGATGTCTGTTGTCCAACTATTTTACAGGCAGGGATGCCAATCAAGGCTCCTGTACACATCCATGCCGCTGGAAATATGCCGTGATGGAGGAAACGCGCCCAGGAGAATATTTGCCAGTGTATGAGAATGAGCGAGGAACCTATATCTTTAATTCTAAGGATTTGTGCATGATTGAACATATTCCTGAACTTGTGGAGGCGGGAATTGACAGTTTAAAAATTGAGGGACGCATGAAAACTGCGCTGTATGTGGCTTGTGTGGCGCGCACATACAGAAAAGCAATTGATGATTTTTTTGAGTCTGAGCAAACCTATCAAGAAAAAATGGATTGGTATAAGGCCGAGATTGCTAAGTGCACTTACAGACAGTTTACAACTGGGTTTTACTTTGGTAAGCCAGATGAAGAGACACAGATCTATGACAACAATACATATGTGAGCGAATATGTGTATTTAGGTCTTGTGGAGGCTATTGATGAGCGCGGATACGCCAGATTTGAACAGCGCAATAAGTTCTGTGTGGGAGATACCATCGAGCTGATGAAACCAGACGGAGCCAATATCAATACAAAAGTGTTAGCACTGTATAATGAAGAGGGAGCTATGGTGGAGAGTTGTCCACATGCCAAGCAAATTCTTTATGTGAAGTTATCAGAATCGGTTAGTATTTATGATATTATGCGAGTAAAACTTCATGCCTAGAGAGTTGAAGGGAGCGTTTTCTTTTTTAAAATAGGGTACTGTAGTACAATATGGCTTGACGTGGTAGAATGTGACGAAAAACAAGCTTTCTTGTAAAAAAGATCTATGCAATGTGCAGAAATTAGTAGGAAAGTCTTGATTTTTTTCTTAAGATATATTATGTTATATCAAGCAGCTTGCATCGTGCGATAAATGTTTTGAGTAAATCGTATGACCATCCTTGCTATAAAAACTAGTTGGTGGTTTTATGAAGCTGATTTTTACATTTAATTATATACGCAGAGTATTGAGAACAAAGGTGTTCCAAAAAAGAATAACTCTTTTTTTGGGAACACTTTTTTTGTATCAGATTGTTCCTAGTATCTCAAAATCAATAACGATACTCTACGCAGAATAGGACGAACAGTTGAAATGTAGAAATGTTTAACAGCAAATTCTCATGTGGAGAAAGGAGCATGGTTACAAAAATGGGTGAAGTATTAAATGTAGAAAAAATCTTTGGTGAGAAGGTATTTACTGTTGCCAAGATGAAGGAACGACTTCCAAAAAAGGTATTTCAGGAAGTGAAAAAAGTGATGGACCAAGGCGGTGAGCTTTCTATGGCGACTGCTGATATTGTGGCAAAGGCTATGAAAGACTGGGCTGTGGAAAATGGAGCAACACATTATACACACTGGTTTCAGCCATTGACAGGTATCACGGCTGAGAAGCATGATTCTTTCGTATCGCATCCAGATGTTGATGGTCGGATGTTGATGGAGTTTTCTGGCAAGGAATTAATCAAGGGCGAACCAGACGCATCTTCCTTTCCTTCTGGCGGATTGCGTGCCACATTTGAGGCACGAGGATATACCGCATGGGATATTACATCCCCAGCATTTTTAAAAGAATCAGGGTGTGGAACCATTCTTTGTATTCCTACAGCATTTTGCTCTTATACAGGGGAGGCACTCGACAAGAAAACGCCACTTCTTCGTTCGATGGAGGCATTGAGTGAGCAGGCACTTCGTATTGTAAAACTGTTTGGGGATCAGGAAGCGACAAAGGTGACTGCCTCCGTCGGACCTGAGCAGGAGTATTTTTTGGTGGATAAAGATCTGTACATGCAGAGAAAGGATTTAATGTTTGCGGGACGCACGTTGTTTGGGGCCCCAGCTCCTAAAGGACAGGAGATGGAGGATCATTACTTTGGTGTAATCAAAGAACGTGTTGGCAATTATATGAAGGATTTGAATGTGGAGCTTTGGAAACTGGGCGTCACAGCCAAAACACAGCACAATGAAGTTGCGCCCGCACAGCATGAGCTCGCTCCAATCTACGAGACAGCCAATATTGCAGTGGATCACAATCAACTTGTGATGGAGGCAATGAAGCGTGTCGCCTACAAACATGATCTAAGGTGTTTGCTTCATGAGAAACCCTATGCGGGCGTCAATGGATCGGGCAAACATAACAACTGGTCCATCATTACGGATAACGGAGTTAATTTGCTAGAACCTGGCGATACGCCTAATAAAAATATACGATTCCTTTTGGTGTTAGCATGTATTATGAAAGCGGTGGACACTCATGCTGACTTGTTGCGCCAGTCTGCCTCAGACGTAGGAAACGATCATAGACTTGGTGCAAATGAAGCGCCACCAGCCATTATTTCAATTTTCTTGGGAGATCAGCTAGAGGATGTAGTTAGACAGTTGGTAGAAACAGGGGATGCAGAGAAGGTGAAACAAGGAGGCAAACTTGAGACAGGAGTATCTACACTTCCAGATTTTGAGAAGGATGCCACAGATAGAAATAGAACGTCTCCATTTGCGTTTACTGGAAATAAATTTGAGTTTCGTACAGTAGGATCGGCGGATTCGATTGCAAGTCCCAACACAACACTCAATGCCATTGTGGCAGAATCATTCTGTGAAGCGGCAGATATTTTAGAAAAATCTGCGGATAATTTCGATATGGCAGTGCATGATCTAATTAAAAAGTATATGACACAACATCAGAGAATTGTGTTTAACGGAGATGGGTATTCAGATGAGTGGGTGGCAGAAGCAAAACGACGTGGACTTCCCAATATCAAATCCATGATTGAGGCTGCGGCTACACTTACGACAGATAAGTCTGTAGCGTTATTTGGCAAGTTTGGCATTTTTACAAAAGCCGAGTTGGAATCGCGAGAGGAGATTATCTACGAGACTTATGCAAAAACAATTAATATTGAGGCTTTGACAATGATTGATATGGCTGGAAAGGACATTATTCCGGCAGTTGCCTCTTATGAGGGAGGATTGGCAAGCACAATTTTATCAATCAAGGAAGCAGGAGCGAAGGCGACGGCACAGATTGAATTATTGCAGGAGGTTGACACTCTTCTTGCAGAGGCGAAAAAGGCGCTTAATACCTTAAAGGAAGTCGAGGCGCAGGCATCAAGCATGCAGGATGTAAAGGCGCAGGCATTTTATTATAAGGATACGGTCAAAGTGGCGATGGATGCGCTTCGCGCACCGATTGATAAGCTAGAAATGATTGTTGACGGTACAGTATGGCCAATCCCTACATATGGAGATCTGATGTTTGAAGTCTAGACATTGTAACGAACATAGTACAGACAGCGGCAATTGTTGTTGTCTGTATTATGTACATAAAAACGCTTTGTATTCGCTAAAGAATGATGTATAATCGTTGTTTATTTTTTTGTTATACAGTCAAAAGTGCTGTAAGTATTCATGAAAAAATGGTTTAAATATAGCGGAAATACTTTGTAACAGTTCAGACAGGTCTGCGCATTTACTGCGCAGACCTGTCTGAACTGTTACAATACCTTTGCGAAAAGGGAGTAAAAAAATAAAAAAAGTACTTGCATTTTTTTAAAACCTGTTATATACTAATTGACGTGGAGAATTACTTCATTCATTCACACAAAATGTAGATTGAAATATGCACTACAAAAAATAAAGCGCTATCGCCAAACGGTAAGGCAACGGACTCTGACTCCGTCAGTTCAAGGTTCGAATCCTTGTAGCGCTGCTAAAAACCTCGGTAAAGAAATTTACCGAGGTTTTTATATGCACAGGTCTGTGCAGCGGAAACATGCCGCTATGCGGCGCACGGCGAGTAGGAGAAGATAGCCTTTCCCTACTCGATTGTATGCTAAGAGAAATGAACTTTTTGCTCTATTTTCTTATGTACAAAATGATGCTATTATTCTACAAAAAGTATGTTTTTTGCGATGTTCTCAAGAAAATGGCAGCATTGAAAAAGACAATAAACCATGATATGATAAAAAGCGCATCGATATAATGCCACACAGGATAATTGTGTATACAATAAAGGATGAAACAGTTCTATGAAAATTGACAGAAAAAAGGCACAACAGGCATTTGCAGAGTATGTGGCCTGTTATGATGTGTCAAATAAAATGATTAAACTAAAAATAGATCATACATATAGAGTATGTGCACTCTGCGAACAGATTGCTAAGCGATCGGGATATGATGACACAGAGATTGAGATCGCGTGGCTTTTGGGGTTGTTGCATGATATAGGGCGCTTTGAACAGGTTCGACAATATGACACCTTTATGGATGCGCAGTCAGTCGATCATGCGAAATTAGGCGTATCAATTTTGTTTCATGAGAGAAAAATCAGGAATTTTATTGAGGAGTGCACACAGGATTCATTGATTGAACATGTAATAGGCTGTCATAGTGCATATCGTGTACCCGCAGAATACAGTGAAAGAGAGAAAAAATTTGCCAATCTGTTGCGTGATGCGGACAAGATTGATATTATCAAGGTTAATAGTATGATACCATTTGAACAGATCTATCATATAAGCGAGCGGGAGCTGAGAGACTGTGTAGTTTCAGAAGAAGTGATGCAGGCCTTTTGGGAGGAACACGCAGTGTTGCGCAGTCTTAAAAAAACTCCTGTTGACAACATTGTAGGCCATATTTCTTTGGTGTATGAACTAGTGTATCCAGTAAGTTATCAAATTTTGTATCAACAAAATTGTCTAGAAAAAATAATGGATTTTCGTTCTGAGTTATCAGAGACAAATGAACAGTTTGAGAAGATACGCACAAAGATGAAAGC
Organism: uncultured Lachnospiraceae bacterium; assembly: GCA_910586095.1. Lineage (GTDB taxonomy): Bacteria > Bacillota > Clostridia > Lachnospirales > Lachnospiraceae > COE1. The sequence goes on from CAJUHQ010000003.1 coordinate 17,987, forward strand.
GTATATTGCAAAAAAGATTGAAGAGGGAGCATAAAAGGAGTGAGGCATCTTAACGATAGATTGCTGTGCATACCAAAAACAGATAGGGAGGTATAAAAATGTTGGAATTAGGAAAGAGACAGTCATTGTTGATTGTAAAGGAACTTGATTTTGGAGTGTATCTTGGGGAGGAGATTAATGCTGCTATAGAAGATAGAGTGTTGCTTCCCAAAAAGCAAGTGCCAAAGGACAGCAAAATAGGAGATCGCATAGAGGTTTTTTTGTATAAAGATTCGGAGGATAGGTTGATTGCCACAACGACGAAACCATTGTTGAGTGTAGGAAAAGTAGGCAAATTAACCGTTTCTCAGGTGACAAAAATTGGTGCGTTTCTTGCGTGGGGATTGGAGAAAGATGTACTTCTTCCTTATAAGGAGCAGACAGCACGCCTAAAAGAAGGGGATAACGTGCTAGTAGCACTCTATATAGACAAAAGTAGTCGGTTGGCGGCTACAATGAAAGTCTATAAGTATCTTCACAAGAACAGTGATTATGAGAAGGATGACAAAGTCAGCGGAACTGTGTATGAGATCAGTGAGACATTTGGGGCTTATGTGGCGGTGGATGATCGGTTTTCGGCGCTGATACCCAAAAGAGAACTCTATGGTGATATCAAAGTGGGGGATGTTATTACAGCGCGCGTAGCGGAAGTGAAAGAGGATGGAAAATTGGATTTGTGCGTGCGCAAGAAAGCCTATCTGCAAATAGGGCAGGATGCAAAAAAATTAATTGAGTTGATGGAACGTTTAGATAACAAATTGCCTTTTACAGATAAAGCATCACCAGAGTTAATAAAAAATGAGACAGGTATGAGCAAGAACGAGTTTAAACGTGCTATAGGAAATTTGTTAAAAAGTGGTAAAATTGTTATTGAATCAGACTGTATTTGTCTGTTAGAAGAAACATCAAATCACAGGTAACACACAAAGACAGCCCTTGAAAGGACTGTCTTTGTATCATACCTTACACGCTGATATCGATATTTCCGCCGAGATCTGGATATACAGAACGTTCCATAGCAGCCGAATCAAGCAGTTGAGTCATAGTGTCCCCCATACTAGTAGCCTGATCCAAGGACTGTGCAAGCACGGCAGTACCAACATCGCGCAGAAGGTTTGTCTGGGCAATACCCATTGAAAGAGCAGCAATATCCATTGTGCTAACCTCCTTTATGATATGCAGTAGCTGTTTGAGAAAACAGACTATCCGCTTTCATATATTTCGGAAAAAATCACGTAAATCTTTATATACTAATTTATAAAGTTGTGCAAATATCCAAAATACATAAAAAGTAAAAAGAAAAAGAAGCTCATTTGATATAGGATACTTGAACAGTCAAAGTAAAAAACAAACTGAACAATGTTGAACAAATATTCCATATAATTTCCAATAAAAACGGGTATTTTGTGGAGTAAAATTGTTTTGTATATCTTGCATAAAGAGAGTAAAATCATTATTTGAGGAAAAAATATTTAATAATGCATAAAAAAATTGCGGTTAGGTATAGATTTATTTGTGGAAATATATTAAAATGAAATCATAATGCTAGAATACAGTTCCTTTAGTACCATATTTTTTTGTGGATATTGTATAAGGAAAGTTATACTTCAGTCTGGCAACGACATAGTACAGCATCAGGAATATAAAACATCTATGTAGAAAAGAAGGAGAGTGGCATATGATTTCGAATCAGATTATGCAGAACACGATTGAAGGAATTAAGGCAATCGCAAGAGTCGAACTTTATGTAGCTGATATTGACGGCAAGCTGGTGGCATCTACAAAGACTACGAGGAATAGCTTTGAAGATTCTGTACTTGAATTCGTAAAGTCCGCCGCAGATAGCCAAGAGATACAAGGATGCCAATTTTTTAAGTTGTATGACGAACAACAGCTTGAGTATGTGCTGATAGCCAGTGATGCTGGTGAAAATGCATATATGGTTGGGAAATTGGCGGTGTTTCAACTGCAAAATCTGATGGTGGCATACAAGGAACGGTTTGACAAGGATAATTTTATCAAAAATCTTTTGCTCGACAACCTGCTTTTGGTTGATATTTATAGCCGTTCTAAGAAACTTCATATCCAAGCAGATGTAAAACGTGTGGTGTTAATTGTTGAGTCACCAAATGGCAAGGATGCAAATGTACTTGAGAAAGTGCGAGAAAATTTTGGACAAAATGGTAAAGATTTTGTCACAGCGGTCGATGAAAATAATGTGATTGTAGTTAAGGAAGTGTCAGACAGTGAGACTAATCGCGACATTGATAAGTATGCTAGGAATATAGAGGACAGTTTAGTCAAGGACGGAATCAAAGATGTACATATTTCTTATGGCACCAATGTGAAGGAGATCAAAGAGGTTAGCCGCTCTTATAAAGAGGCGAAGATGGCGCTAGATGTCGGCAAGATTTTCTTTGCAGAAAGAGATATTATAGCGTACAGTGAATTGGGTATTGGCAGGCTGATCTATCAGCTTCCTATTCCACTTTGCAAAATGTTTATCAAGGAAATATTTGGTGGAAAAAGCCCCGATGATTTTGATGAGGAAACGTTGACAACGATCAATAAATTTTTTGAGAACTCTTTGAATGTCTCAGAGACATCACGTCAATTATTTATTCATAGAAACACACTGGTGTATCGGTTAGATAAACTTCAAAAGAGTACAGGGCTTGATCTGAGAGTATTTGAGGATGCCATTACCTTTAAAATTGCATTGATGGTAGTGCGTTATATGAAATATATGGAATCGTTTGAATATTAAAAATGGTTGCGTTTCTGAGTCATTTCATGTAGTATTAGGTAATAGCTGACAAGGTGTTGTGAGTAATCTTTAAAAAGATGTAGTAAAAAACAAATTGTTCACGAATGTGAATGTTGTTTGTGATGCAAATTTATGCTTATTCACAGGCTGAGCAAGGAACATGGTTATGGATTTGGAAAGAAATGAGAAAAAGGTTTTTATAATATTGTAGAGGTGGAGTTTTGAAGAGTACAGGGACAAGAAGGCGTCAAGGCGCAAGCAACAGTGATGCTGCCATATTGCTAGAACACGTAAGTAAGTCATATACAGTCGGCATACCAGCATTAAATGATGTAAACTTGCATATAAATAAAGGAGAATTTGTGTTTATCGTAGGAGATAGTGGCTCTGGAAAATCTACACTAATCAAGCTTCTTCTTCGGGAGCTTCTGCCCACATCGGGGAGAATTATGGTAAATGGTACAGATGTAGTCAGGCTCAAACGACGCAATATTCCCAAATTTAGAAGAAGTTTAGGAGTAGTGTTTCAGGATTTTAGACTGTTAAAGGACAGAAATGTCTATGAGAACGTGGCGTTTGCGCAACGTATTATACAGAAACCTAACCGTGAGATTCGCAGAAATGTACCTTCTATTTTGTCTATGGTAGGTCTTGCAGGCAAGTATAAGGCACGGCCCAAACAGCTTTCAGGAGGAGAACAGCAAAGAGTGGCTCTTGCGCGAGCACTTGTCAACAAGCCACAAATATTGCTTGCAGATGAGCCTACAGGAAATCTAGATCCTAAAAATTCATGGGAGATTATGAACCTGTTGGAAAAAATCAATAATAATGGAACCACTGTTCTGGTAGTCACACATAACCGTGAGATTGTAAATGCCATGCAGAAGAGGGTTATCACAATGAAGAAAGGCATCGTTGTCAGTGATGAGGAAAAAGGTGGTTATATAGATGAGGATTAATACATTATTTTATTGTATATGGCAAGGTATACGAAACATATTCAAAAACAAGTGGTTCACATTGGCATCAGTAGCGACAATCTCGGCATGTCTTTTTCTGTTTGGGATTGTTTATTCTGTGTTGATTAATTTTCAATATGTTGTGAAAAATGCACAGCAAGGTGTTTGTGTCAGTGCATTGTTAAATGGCGATTTGAGTGAGGAACGAATTCAGGAGATTGCAGGAATGATCTCTAGAAGAACAGAGGTCAGCGAATCTGTGTATGTTACAGCAGAGGAGACATGGATTCAGTTTGCAGAGGATATGAAATTTGGTGATATTAGCTTCTATACCGAAAATCCACTAGAGGAGTGTGGTCATTTCGATATTTATATGGAAGATGTATCAATGCAGCCTGAACTTGTGACTTATTTGGAGTCCATTGATGGGATTTGGAAAGTCAATCAGTCAGCACTCACAGCCCAGACGCTCACAGGTGTCAATGCCATTATCAGTTATGTGTCTGTCGGCATTGTCATCATTTTGTTTTTTGTGTCTATCTTTTTGATTAGCAATACAGTTACTATTGGAATCTCTGTCAGAAAAGAGGAGATACAGATCATGAAATACATTGGTGCGACAGACTTTTTTACGCGTGCACCGTTTGTGATCGAGGGTATGATTATAGGCTTTATAGGCTCATTGATACCATTGGCGGCTGTGTATTTTATCTATAATGAAGCGATGATGTATGTTGCAGGTCGGTTTCCATTTTTGTCACAGCTTTTGGAATTTTTGCCTGTGCAAATGGTATTTACGTTCTTGATGCCAGTATGTATTGGAATCGGAGTAGGAATTGGGTTTATAGGGAGCTTTACAACGGTTAGGAAGCATCTTAGTGTGTAAGGGACACAAAGGTTGAATGGTATTGGTAATATAGGGGGATAAATTTGTACAAGGGCACAAATTCGTGGACTGTCGGAAGCATGAAGGGATTAGTATGTATGCAAAAAAAGTGTAATTATAGGAGAAAAACAGCGGTTTTGATGGGAGTTGTCATGCTTGTCTTAGCTGTATCTGTGAGCATTTGTCCGTTTGTGAGCAGAGCGGACGAGGCTTCGGATTTGAAAAATAGTATCGAACAGAAACAGCAGGAGATCAAGGATGCACAGGATCAGAAGAAGCAACTCCAATCAGGTCTAACAGATGTCAAGTCCATTATCAATGAGCTAGAGGAAGCAAAAAGTAGCTTGGCGGCCTATGTCAAGCAGTTGGATGGAAATCTAGAACAGATACAGGCAAAGATTAATTCGCTGTCAGAGATGATTACTCAAAAGGAAGCAGAACTTGTCGAGACAAAGGCAGAGCTCGAGGAAGCTCTAGCAAATGAGCAGACACAATATGAATCCATGAAACTGCGAATTAAGAGTATGTATGAGAGAGGAAGCAATTTTTATCTAGAAGCGATGCTCACAGCAGGATCATTTAGTGAGATGCTCAACAGGGCTGATTATATAGAACGGCTGTCTGCGTCAGATATGCGCAAGTTTGAGGAATTTCAAACGGCACGAGAGTATGTAGAGGTTTGTAAGGCACAATTAGAGACAGAACAGGAGCTTTTAGAGGAGGCAAAAAAAGATGTGGAGGCAGAGCAGGCCGCTCTCGAGAAGTTGATTGCACAAAAAGAGGCAGAAATTACAGCATATGAGGCGGATATCAACAACCGCGAGATGCTTGTCAAAGAGTATGAGGCGGAAATTGCTGCTCAAAATGCAGAGATTAAGGCGTTAGAGGATGCTGCTAAGACCTTGCAAAAGCAGCTTGAACAAGCAAATGGCAAAAAAAATAAGTATGATGGTGGTATGTTTGCATGGCCGGCACCTTCTTATACACGTATATCCGATGATTATGGTGAGCGTATGCACCCAACACTCCATGTAAAACAATTTCATAACGGGGTGGATATGGCAGCACCAGGAGGTTCGCCCATCTTGGCAGCCTACAATGGCACGGTCACAGCAGCGGCATACAGTACAACTATGGGTAACTATATTATGATTGACCACGGCGACAATCTTTATACCATTTATATGCACGCATCAAAATTGTATGTAAAACAAGGAGACCAAGTAGTAAAAGGACAAAAAATTGCGGCGGTTGGCACAACAGGACGATCTACAGGAAATCATCTTCACTTTAGCGTCCGATTAAACGGGAGTTATGTCAGTCCGTGGAACTATCTCAAAAAATAAAAAATAGAAAGGCATAGCAATGCAGGATCAGTTTTTTAACGGAAATAACCCGAATAATACCAATCCATACAACCATAACGGTAATCAAAAAAAGACGTCTAAGATAAGCACAAAATATTATTTGTTTGGATTGTTTACAGGGATGGCAGTCACTTTGATTGTGACATTGTTCTCTATCAGTGTTATTCGATTTTATAGGCTAATAACATCTGCTCCAAGTGCTTCAGAAACTACAAATAGCAGTTCTTCGATTGATAGCATTACAGATACAAGTGTGAGAAGAAAACTATCTGTATTGGAAGATACAATACAGAAATACTTCTGGCAGGACGTGCAAGAAGAAACACTCGAAGATGGATTGTACAAGGGGCTTTTGGATTCGCTAGAAGATCCATATAGTGTGTATTATACCAATGAAGAGCTGATTGCACTTCAGCAGCAGACAGAAGGGATTTACTATGGAATAGGCGCGTATATTAGCCAAGATGTTGAGATGGGGTATGTTCGTATTTCTGGAGTCATCAAAAATACTCCTGCAGAGGAAAGCAATCTACAACAAGATGATTATATCTATAAAGTGAATGGCGAGGATATGCAAGGAAAGGACAGCGCCTATGTAGTGAGTAAGATCAAGGGGGAAGAAGGCACTTATGTAACAATTACAGTGGTTAGAGAAGGTGTTTCAGAACCCATTGATATTGATGTAGAACGCAGAAAGATAGAAAGTCCTACAGTGGAGTATACCATGTATGATAATGGTATGGCGTATATCCAAATCACGGAGTTTGATTTGGTGACATCTGGACAGTTTGAGACAGCCTACAATCAGGCAAAAGATGAAGGCATGAAGGGACTGATTCTCGATCTGCGCAGCAATCCTGGAGGCAATCTCTCGACAGTGTGCGAGATCGCGCGGATGATTCTCCCTAAAGGATTAATTGTGTACACAGAAGACAAATATGGTAAGCGTGAAGAATACACCTGCAATGGTGCCAATCAGATTCAGGTGCCTTTGGTGGTACTTACAAATGGGTATAGTGCCAGTGCGTCGGAGATTCTTGCAGGTGCAGTCAAAGATTATGGGATAGGAAAGCTGGTAGGTACTACTACCTATGGCAAAGGGATCGTGCAAAAAGTGATTAATCTATCAGATGGATCAGCCATTAAACTTACAGTTAGTAGTTACTTTACTCCCAATGGCAACAACATTCATGAAATTGGTATAGAGCCAGATGTGGAGATTGCGTTTGATTCGGATCTTTATCAGCAAGGAACAGACAATCAGATTGAAAAGGCAAAGGAAGTCTTAGCAGAGCTCATTGCAAATGGATGATTGTGTTTTGGATAAGAAACGTGACAAGAGTGCTTAGAATGATAAAGGGGAATTTGTGAATAAGATAGATCTCAATAAACAGCAAAAAAGAAAAAATCTCTTAGACGCCGCATTTCGGTTTTTTACCAGCAAGGGGATACATGATACCTCTATCTCAGATATTGTGCGAGATGCAGGAGTGGCAAAAGGAACCTTTTATCTGTATTTTAAGGATAAATATGACATTCGCAATAAACTGATCGCTTATAAGTCAAGCGAGATGTTTCGTGAGGCAGACGTCAAATTGAAACAGGCAGAGATTACAGATCCTGTTGAGAAAGTGATTTTTTTGGCAGATCATGTTATCAACCAGTTTGTGACGGACAGGATGCTTCTCAAATTTATCTCTAAGAAATTAAGTTGGGGAGTATTCAAGAACGTATTTATAGAAGGTGGTGGTAGTGATGATGGGGATTTTTATGATATCTACCACGCTGTATTTGAGGATGACAGTAAATATGAGAATACAGAAATTATGACCTTTATGATTGTGGAGTTGGTAAGTTCAACTTGCTATAGTTCTATATTGTATGGAGAACCTGTGGAAATTGATATTTTGAAACCATATATCTTTCGAGCGATTCGGCAGATTATGGCAACACATGAAAGGTGACTACTACATTAAATACAACCGATAAATTTGTTTGTAACTATAAAGTAAATCAAAAATTAACCGATAAATTAAGTATAAAAGGAAACGGTCATCATATATAGCCTGTCATTAATCAGGTCGCATGACCATCCATGTTGTGAAAGTGCTTTTTACTTTCACAAAAAAGTTATACGTTGAACGAAGGAAGGAGGAGTCCGATATGCGTATAGATGCTTATAACCAAATACAGCAGATGTATGGTGCAAAAAAAGTGGCAAAGACTGAGGAGAAGAAGCCATCATCAGCAAGTTTTAAAGATCAGCTTATGCTTTCAGCCGCAGCCCAGGATACTGCCATAGCAAAGCAGGCAGTCGCCAATACTCCAGATGTGCGTGAAGATCTTGTAAATTCCTTGAAGGAGCAAATCCATAACGGAACCTACGAGGTTGATACAGAAGACTTTGCTGGGAGACTGTTAGAGAAATATAGCGGATTATTTTAAAGGCACTAGGATTGAATAGGGGAGAGAACTGCTAGTGTCAATAAAAGACAAATATAATGTGTCATGACAGGATGAAAAGGAAGGTGCATAAGTGGCAAGCTTATTGGAAAACCTGATTGAAGTGCTCAGCAGCGAGAATGAAGCTTATGAGAAGTTGATAAGTCTTGCTGAGAGCAAAACTCCTGCCATTGTAGCGGGAGATATTGAGAAACTTGCAAAAATCACGGAGGATGAACAAGAGATCGTAGGCACAATCCAAGGAATGGAGAAGCAAAGAAATAAATTTCTGGCTGATATTGCCAACGTAGTGAACAAGGATGTTACATCATTGAAACTATTAGACCTGATTCAGATGCTCGAGAAGATGCCTGACCAGCAAAAATTGCTGGAGGGAATTCAAAAACGTTTGAGAGTTACCATAGACCAGCTAAAAGCAATCAACGATAAAAATCAAATGCTATTGGCGGATAAACTTGAAATGGTAGATTTTAATCTCAACATGATACGAGCTATGAAGTCTGCGCCGCAAACAGCCAATTACTCAAAAGATGCATATACAAACGGGCAAGCGCTTGGTATCTTTCATGGTGGTTTCGACGCAAAACAATAACGGCGAAACGCGAGGAGAGATACCATGTCTTTATTTGGAGCATTATTTATAGGTGATAGTGGCATACGCACATCACAAAATGCGCTCAATACTGTAGCGCACAACTTATCTAATATGAATACAATCGGATATGTACGTCAGCAAGTGATGCAATCCGATACTACATATTCTAATCCGAACAGTTCCGTCAGAGGGTTTAACAACCAGATCGGAGACGGTGTCAAATATTCTGAGTGCAGACACGTCAGAGATACTTTTCTTGATGCAGATTACCGCGACAAAGCGGGCAGATTATCCTACTATGAAGTTTCATATGCATCTGTTCTTGAGATTGAGGACATTTTGGGCGAATTTGATGACTCCGCTTTTAGTAAGTCTGTCAAAAACTTTTGGACATCAATGCAAGAGTTGGCAAAAAGCCCTAATGATCCTACCAATATTTCAATGTTGGTATCACGGGCAGCAAGCTTTATTGAAAATGCAACATCTGTGTATAAATCATTCCAAGAATATCAAGACAATTTAAATAGACAGGTCAAAAATGCGATTAACAATATTAATGCTATAGGAAAGCGCATCCATGAATTGAACAGAGAGATTTCTAAGATTGAGGTCGGAGGCGTTGAGAATGCAAACGATCTTCGCGATGAGCGCGATGCTTTGTTAGACACACTCTCAGAATATGGTAATATCAAATACCATGAAGATGAGAATAGTGTTGTGACAGTTCGATTTAATGGAACAGATTTTGTGACACAGGACAGAGCGTTTGAGATGAAAACGCTCACAGATGAAAAAACCGGATACGTGACACCGTATTGGGAGCACAATGTCATGTATAAGACAACTGCAAGTGGAGAGAGAATTCCAGACTATTCTTCTGCATATGTGTTTGATCTCACAGAGGAGATTTCAACTAAGAGAGACACAGATGTCGGATCGCTTAGGGCACTGCTTTTAGCGCGTGGCGATCATGTTGCAGATTATACAGATATGGATATTTCTATGTGTACAGAGAGAAAACTTCAGGCACTAGGAATAACCGCAGAGGAGTATAACAGCGAATACGGACTGGAATATTATAATAAATATATTTCTAACTCGATTGTGATGAATATCGAGGCAGAGTTCGATCATTTAATCAATGTCATTTCGACGACAGTTAATAAAGTATTAGCAGAAAACTGCGATCCTGTGAGCGGATATCTGTGCAATGAAGATGGCTCACCAATGCAGATTTTCTTAAAGAAATCTTCCAATCCATACGAGAAAGTCATGCTTTCAGACAAGGAAGTAGATCTCCTTCGTGCACAAGGTGTAGAGCTTCATCAGGTATATGATTCAAATAAGAAGCCTATTACAGGAATGTATTGGAAGTTTGTTGGAGAAGAGGGTGACAATAAGTTCTCACTCTATAACTGCTCTAATTTGAAAATCAACCAAAAACTGTTACAAACACCTTCACTTCTTGGCTTTAAGAAGGAGGAAGAGTCGGTTGACTTTAATCTAGGTGAGAAATTTGTGCAGGCTTTCGAGAAGGCAGAAATTTATCTCAATCCTCATGCTACCGCACCAACTACATTTGAGAATTGCTATATTGATTTAGTCAATGGATTTGCCACAGTAGGAAATGTGTGTAAAGGGTATTATGAATATGGGCAGCTTGCCTTAGAGCAATCTGAGAATGAGCGCCAAACTGTAATTGGAGTATCCTCAGATGAAGAGCTAGAGCATATGCTTATGTATCAAAATGCATACAATGCAGCAAGTCGGTATATCAATGTGGTGAACGATCTGTTAGACACTTTGCTTGGAATGGGTGCATAGATTGAAATAAGGTAGTGTGTTAAGAAAGGAGAATATCAATGCCATCAGCTTTTATGGGATTAAATGTTGCGTATTCAGGACTTGTGGCAGCAAATGCAGGTTTGAATACAACAGCAAATAATATAGCAAACGTCGAGACAGAAGGATATACAAGACAGGTGGTCAATCAGGCAGCAGCAACAGCGCTACAGGCATATGCGCAGTATGGTTGCGTGGGAGCAGGTGTCGATATATTAGGCGCGGAGCGTGTACGTGATATCTATTATGATGAGAAGTACTGGACCAACAATGGTAAACTTGGAGAAGCCGATAAAAAAGCATATTATTGCGATCTGATACAAGACTATTTGAGGGATCAGAGAGGAACAAATGAAGTAAAAGGCTTTACTACAATATTTAGTGAATTCCAGGCAGCGATGGAGTCGTTGTCTACTCATACAGATGATGATAACTATGCCCTTCAGTTTATTGGGCAGGCGGGAAATTTATGCGAATATTTTCGCATCCTCTACAATAATTTTCAGAAAATGCAGACAGATGTCAATGATGAGATTGCGATTTCAGTAAATGAGATTAACAGTATTGGAGAACAAATTGCATCACTCAATAAGCAGATTAACACAATAGAGTGCAACGGTAATACAGTGGCAAATGAGCTTCGCGACAAGAGAGATTTGTTGGTCGATCAGCTCTCAGCCGTGATTGATGTTAAGTGTGAGGAAACGCCAAAACTCGACAAAAATGGCAATCCAACAGGAATGAACGATTATGTTGTGCGTATTGCAGGTGGGCAGGTGCTTGTAGATAGCTATCATTATAGACAGCTTGAATGTGTTCCGCGGACTGCATGGCAGAAGGTAAATCAAAATGATGTGGATGGTCTGTATGATATTGTCTGGACTGATACAGAACAGGATTTTGGACTGTTAGGAGGCAATGTAAGTGGCGAGTTAAAAGGTCTGTTTGAGATGCGTGATGGTAATAATAATGAGTCATTTCATGGAACAGTTACAGATGTGAATACACTCGACAATTCAGTGCGCGTCAAAGTGACAGATGATTATCTAAAGGATATCTCTAAGAGTACATTGCCACTTACAGATGGACGTATTATGCTCGGGGGAGAGTATTACTATTACGACAATTTTGAGTTTGAGATCGACGAGCAAGGGGAGTGCTACTATACCTTTAAGATGTCAAATAACACTAGCAGAAATCCCGTGTTAGCAAATTATAAACTAGAGGGACAGAGTGCAAGGGTTGGCGAGCAAGTCAATTATCAAGGAATTCCATATTATATGGAACAGATGAATGAGTGGGTACGTGATTACGCATATAATTTTAACAAGATTTATGGAGTGGAAGGCGCAACAGATTTAGATGGGAATGTGCGTGGACCAGGCAATCTGTTTTTCACAGGTGACAAAAAAACAGGTGGTGGACAGTATACATTAAATACTGAACTTGGCACAAAGAAATATAACAGTGCCAGCCAAGATGGATACCACAATCTTACAGCAGGAAATATTAATGTGGAGCAATCTGTACAGAATGATCCGCGAACCTTTACTACGCATGTGGGTGAGACAGAAGGACCAGCGTATTATAATATTGTAAATGATTTGAAGGATCTGGCAACAAATCAGGAAAAAATGTCATTTAGAGGATGTAGTGCAACAAAGTTTTTGGATTGTCTTTTGGGAGATTCAGCATTGAATGCACAAAGTGCATTTAGTTTTCAGGAAATTTATTCTAGTATAGAGGAATCTATTGCAAACAGTAGATATTCTGTAAGTGGTGTGGATAATGACGAAGAGGCAGCCAATATGGTGAAGTTCCAAAATGCATTCAATCTCGCAAGTAAAATGATTTCTGTATTAAATGAGTGTTATGACAGACTGATAACACAGACAGGCGTATAAAATATAAAGATTTGATTCTGGTTTTTAACCAAGTGTTCGGTTTGTGCAAAGTTTGTTTTGGAGAACATGAATTTGCATGATGGGAAAGGAGCATAGTTATAATATGGCAATGCGTATTACGACTAAGATGATGCAAAACACATCACTTAGAAATTTGAATACTAATAAAGCGCTTGAGGCAAAGCTGACCAATCAGCTCTCAACAGGTAAGAAAATAGACAGGCCTTCTGACGATCCAGTCATAGCGATCCGCGCACTGAGGCTCAATGCATCTCTTGACAAAATTGAACAGTATTATGGAAAGAATGCATCAGATGCGGAGAGTTGGCTCGATCTGACTTCGTCAGCAATCAGTACAGTAAACGGGATATTAGAAACGGATATCAAACAAAATATTAGTAGAGCAAAAAATACCTATCAGACATATGAGCAAAGGCAAATGATTATCGAAAGTCTCAAAAATGCGATTGATGAGATTTATTCTGTGGGAAATGCTGACAGTGCAGGGCGTTCTATCTTCACAGGATATCGCACCGACCTGCCATTGTCTTTCAAGGCAGATAAGACAGATCGGTATACAATCACGCAGCAGCTCACAAATCTTGATATTGACACCGTATCCTTTATTTCTACAGGGATGCTAAAAAACATTAACGAGGGAAATTTCAATACTTTTGATGAAAATCAATATAAAGTAAGCACCAATGATATTTATAGAATACGACTTGCATATTCGGATATTGATATTCAGGCTCCAGAGGCAGGAGGGGCGACAACATCATATAGTGCATACGTGAATTTGGGATACATGTCCAACACAATCACCACAGTAGACGGTGCAAGTCTTGCTACGCCATCTTTCACGGCCTATGTAAATATTGACACATCAGAACGCACGGATAAGGCAATTATTTCTTTGGCTGAGTTGAGTGGTGGCACACTGACAACGGTTGCGTTTGGCACTGTACCTGCGGGAAGCGGAGCAGAGATTGTCAATGGTAAATTAAAGCTCTCAGAGGGAGCAAGCGTTACTGTCAATGGATATGTTGTAAAATTCCAGGATGGAAAAGTGTCTGTGACAAGTACAAAGACACAGCCGCAGGAGACGGTAAGCGTTGGCTACAAGAAGGAAACAGACGCTGAGGGCAAGAGTACAGTTGCGTATGACGAAAAATATCAGACCTCATTGAAAGTGGATAATTTCTATCCGAGCAGTACGAGCGATGCAGCATACCAATCTGTGATGGATAATCCTGACCAAATAACATATGTTGCGGATACTGGAGAACTGTTGCTTGGAAAAAAAATACAGGAGAGATTGTCAAAACTTCCTAATGATGCAGAACTTCGTGTTTCTTATGACAAGACACAATGGAAAAAGAATGACCTAGATCCAATCCATTATTTCTACACGGAGAAGGAAGCGCCAGATGGCACAGGAAGAACGTTAAAATATAACGAGAACTTTCTTCGTGATCCGTCGGCTAGTGGAAAACAAATTATTGAGTATGATGTGGGAAACAATCAATCACTGCGTGTAAATACTACAGCGGATGAGTTCCTTAATCATGACATTGCAAGAGATGCAGATGAAGTGTATACCATGTTAGAAGAGTATGGTGTCATTGATGAGCGCTACTTAACAGTGGAGGAGATGATTAAGTCCGACAAGTATGTAGGTGATGATCTCACAAAATTAAAACAAGAACTAGAGGCGCTTGGTAAGGCGCGAACAATGATTGGTGATAAAATTGCAAAGCGTTGTGATGAGTTGCTAAAGGATTGTGACAGGTATCTTAAGCGTGGACAAGTGGCGGAGACAAACTGTGGTGCTAGAGGCAAGCGACTTGAACTGATACAAAACCGTTTGAATATGCAACAGACCAGTTTTGAGGAACTTGTAGGCAACAATGAGGATGCAGATTATTCAGAACTTGTTATTCAGATGAAGAGTATTCAGATGACATATGAGGCGGCATTGTCCTCCATAAGCTATGTGATGCAGACTTCTCTGTTGGATTTTATCAGATAATAAATATACCTACAATTCAGATTTTGTTAGGGAATAACAATAAAATGTGACAAGGATATGGCGCGAATTACATAAGTATGATACAATACTTATGTAATTCGTTATCGTTTTTGTTATGACAAGAATTATACGACTGAAATGGAGTGAACAGTTATGGTAGAAGTAACGACGAAGGCATTTGGGAAGATTGCCATAGAGGAGGATAAAATTATCCGCTTTGAACATGGGATCTTAGGCTTTCCTGATTTGAAAGAGTTTACCCTTATTTATGATCTTGAGAAAGGCTCTGATGCAAGTATTAAGTGGCTTCAATCACTGCAAGAGCCGAATTTTGCAATGCCAGTGATGAATCCAGAGCTGGTGATGGAAGGATATACACCAATGTTTGACAAGGAGCTTTTAAAGCCGTTAGGCAACAATCTTGACAGTGCGGACCTTTTGATGTTTGTAACCGTGACCGTGCCAAAGGATATTACAAAGCTTACTGTAAACCTAAAAGCGCCCATTATTGTGAATGTGGAAGAGCGCAAAGCGGTACAATTAATATGTGATGATGATTCCTATAGCATCAAATATGCAATCTATGATAAGCTGATGGCAAAAAAGTCGGTACAGGCATAAACATGCGTGGCGGACAGACTATAGAAAGAAGGCAGGTGAAGATATGCTGGCGCTATCAAGAAAAAAAGGCGAAGCTCTGATGATAAACAATGACATTGAAATAACAGTGCTTGATATAAAAGGAGAGCAAGTTAAAATTGGAATTGCGGCTCCTAAGGAAGTACCTGTATACCGTAAAGAGGTATACATTCAAATACAGGAAGCAAACAAAGAAGCGGCGGATAATACGGCAGCAGTGAAACAGTTGGCAGATTTGTTTCAATAAAGTAAAGACAAAGAATTTTAATCAATTTGCGTGGGTGAACTATTCGTGAGATAATAAGATCTATGTGAGTGTAGAAGATGCACATTTTATTTTGGAGCAGTTTTATAATTTTTTAATAACGGCTATAAACATTTTGGATGTTTTAACCGATAAAAACTATAACTGAAACCATAAATAACTGTTAGTGTCTCTTTGTTGCTATAGGGCGATAGCGTCGAGAGAGTAGACATGTGAACAGCAGTGCAGAGACAGTTCATAATGTGTGTACAGTATGTACAATACTAAAAAATATGGCATCTGCATGAATAATATGTATGTACATGGATAGGAAACATGGAGGTGAGAAGCATGTATATAGATTCAATCAGTAAAAAAGTGTCGGCGAAACCAACAGCTAGTGCAACTCAAACCAGTACGCCCAAAATGGTAGCTGCACCCGATACAACGAGTATAGCTAGTGTGGAATCCACGGAAGGAAGTACACAGCAAGCCCATGAGAACCCCGCGTTTGCTTATACTGGGACAGATGCACGCACACAGAATACATCTTCTGCACGGGCAGAAGCACGTATATCGGAGGAAAAGCAGGCACTAGAACAGGAAAAAATAAAAAAAGCAATCGAGAAGATGAACGTGCAGCTTCAAAATTCTGAGGTGAAGTTCGGTATTCACGAGAAAACAGACAGGGTAACGATTAAATTTGTCGATAAGGAAACCAAGGAAGTCATAAAAGAGTTCCCTCCAGAAAAGACACTGGATATGATTGCAAAATGTATGGAGTTGGCGGGAGTTCTTGTAGATGAAAGACTCTGATGAATATGGTTCCATCTTACAAAAAGCAATAAGAAGTAGTTTAAAATATCAGAGGTTTTTAAAAGATAAAAATCTTTACATTGCAAATTTGGCTAGCACTCTAACAGGTGTCAGCAGTATGGAGGATTAGTATGTCAGATAGAATGAGATTAACAGGAATGTATTCAGGGATGGATACAGAAGCTATTGTGCAACAGTTAGTTCAGACAAAACAGAAAAAGGTAGATGATCTTAAAGGAGATCAAAAAAAGCTTGAGTGGAAACAGAATGCGTGGCAAGATCTTAACTCTAAGATTTACAATTTATATAGCACAACGCTTTCAAAATTGCGTATGTCAGGGGCTTTCAAGACACGTAAGACCACCATATCTGATCCGACAAAAGCTACAGTGACAGCAACAGGAAATGCACTTAATGGTACACAAACGCTCAAAGTCAATTCGCTTGCAAAAGCGGGGTATATGACAGGAGCTAAGTTTGATACCAATATCAAACTCACTAGTCAAAATAATATAAAAGGTTTGGACCCAGGATTGGTAGGACAGACACTCAAGATTGAGGGAATGGCTACTATCACAAAAAAAGATGGTACTACTGTAAATGAGATGAGGTCAAAAGAGGTTACAATCACAGAGAACATGACATTTGATGACCTTATCAATGAATTTAAAACGGGTGATCCAGATGCTAGTAAGTCCGAGGAGAGCGTAAAATTCAATATTGATTTTCGGTTTGACGAGGAAAATCAAAGATTCTTTATTTCTTCCACAGAAACTGGAAAGGAAAATGATTTTACAGTGTCTGGCTCTGCAATCACAAAGCTTGGCTTAGATGTAAATGCGCAGTATTCTAATAATTCTCAGTGTACAAAGCAGGAGGCAAAAGATGCTTCTATCACCTTGAATGGAGCAGACTTTGAGTCATCTTCTAATACTTTTAATATTAATGGACTTACAATCAACGCGATGGGCGTTACAGATGAGAACGAAGAAATCTCAATTGTTACATCGACAGATGTTGATGGAATTTATGATACAATCAAGGACTTCTTTACCGAGTACAATGAGCTAATCAATGAGATGGATAAGCTGTACAATGCGGATTCTGCTAGAAAGTATAACATGCTTTCCGCAGAAGAGAAAGAAGCGATGACAGATGACGAGATCGAGACATGGGAGAATACGATCAAAGGTTCGCTTTTGCGCAAGGATACACAGTTGTCTACTGTTATGAATGCACTCACAAACACAATGTTAGCAGGGTGCAATGTCAATGGAAAGCAGATGTATCTGTCTGACTTTGGCATCAAGACAACGAACTATTTTACAGCAAAGGATAATGAGCATCATTCATATCACATTGATGGTGATCCTGATGATGAGGGTGTATCTAGTGAGCCAGATAAGTTAAGAAAAGCCATTATGGAAGATCCAGATGGTGTGGCAGACTTTTTCTCTGGTCTTTGCAAGAATCTGTACAAAGCATTGGATACACAGATGAAAGAGACTACAGATTATAGTAGTATCTATAAAGTGTACAATGACAAACAGATGAAGAAAGATTATGACGCGTATACCAAGAAGATCAAAGAGGCTGAGAAGAAACTCAGTGATTATGAGGATAAATGGTATAACAAATTCTCTGCAATGGAGACAGCGCTCTCAAAACTTCAGTCTAATCAAAGTGTTGTGTCTAGTATGCTTGGAAATTAAATCAATAATTGGTAAAGGCAGATTACAATCTAGTGTACTAGTGGTAGCTTACTAAGGGTTTAAGAAAATGAAAGAGGGAAAAGCGGATGCTGAAACAGAACGGATATGCACAGTATCAAAATGCAAGAATTATGACAGCTTCTCCGGCTGAATTGACACTGATGCTGTATGAAGGTGCCATAAAATTCGGCAACATTGCCGTGTTGGCAATGGAAAATAAAGATCCTGCAAAGGCGCATGAAAATGTTGTCAAAGTAGAGAAGATTATACAAAATTTTAGGGATACCTTGGATAAGAAATACCCTGTATGGCAGGAGTTTGAGAAAATATATGTGTATCTACTTCGCAGATGTCATGAGGCAAATATTGCAAAGGACCCAAAAATTATGGAGGAAGTTGTAACACACATCCGTTCCATGAGAGACAATTGGAAAGAAGTCATGAAGAAAGTGGCAGGTGACAAGAGCAATCCTGCGGCACAGGCAAGAGTGGCAGGCGGACAAAAGAATTCCGCAAGCTACACAGCATCGACGGCTGCTAGACGCACGGGGACATGATAGGAAATTAAAGGGGAAGGCATATGACAGAAGACTATCTACAGATTATGATAGAAAGCCTTGAAAAGAAAAGTGAAGTACTAGATCAGGTGATGGAACTAGACAAAAAACAGCTCGCAATCTCGATGAAGCAGCCATTCGACATGGAGGAATATGATGCCACGATGGACGAAAAAAATAAGCTTATCGAGGAATTAGAGAAGTTAGATGACGGTTTTACACATACGTATGAGCTGGTGCGGGAGGATGTGCAGGCAGAACCTGCAAAATATAGAGATAAAGTGCAAGAAATGCAAGAGCTGATTCGTGTTGCTATTGATAAGGGTGTAGCGATTGAGGCACAGGAGCAACGCAATAAACAGGCAATGCAGAGTGCTTTGCAGGGAAAGCGCAGAGAAATCAAGCAGGTAAAGGCGTCTAATGCGGCAGCAGTACGATACTATAAAAGTATGAGTAGGATCAATGATGTAGATCCACAGCTTATGGATAGAAAAAAATAACCGGTCTAACCGGTTATTTTTTTGTAGAAAGAGTTTGAATAAAGTAGAGAGATAACGTTTAAAAAGTAAAAATTTTTGCACAATAGGCGTTAAATTGATGTATAAATATATAATTTGGTTATAATTATAGAAGGAATTATATTAAATTTTTATAAAATAAGAAACACTTTCGCTAATAGAGTGAATCTATATATAAAATATCAAAAATTGAATATACAATTTCAAAAATATGTTGACATTTTCTGTTAACTAAGCTATACTAATGATAATAAAGATAGCTATTCTACATGGAAGTAGCTGCTTATTATGACACTTATTAATTAGCAGGTTTTGAAGGGAGTATTTTATGGTAGTAGCAAATAATCTTGATGCAATCAACAAATTGGGACAGTTAATGACTTCAGGCAACACATCAAAGAAAGAGAATAAGCTTGCAGTCGGACAGAAAAAGGTAGCTAGTGATGATGCAGCTAGTTTGACATTGACAGAGAATCTTAGGCAAAAAATGAAAGTTGCTCAGGGAGCAGATGATATTGTGGCAGAGAATATTTTAGCTTCAGAGAGCAATTATATGGATATCACAAAGGCGGATGAGATGATACGTCAGGCAAACAGCAAGATTCTTGACCAGGCGGATGATGCAATGAAGGTTCAAGCAGATCAGAGTACCATATCTGTAATGGAATTGTTAAGATAAGATACAACGGTTCATGTTAAAATTTCTCTATCCTAATTTAAATGCCTGCAAAAGCGGGCAGATGGGAGTGAAAGAAATATGAAATGGGTTATAACAAGGGGATTGGAGGATTAGTATGATCGTAACAAATAAGTTGAATACGGGCACCACAGTAAAGCCCGATTATAAATCAGAGACTATAGCGACAAGTGAAGCAGTAGTTGCAGAAGCAAGGGAGGAGAGCAAAGAGGCAGAATTGATCCTGTCAGATAGCGCAAGACAGAAGTCTAATGCATATGCAGAAGGAGTTTATGATACAGCAATTGTAGAAGAAGTTAGTCAATATACTCCTCAAGATGCACTAGAAATGATACGCACAGCAAATGAGCGCATTTTGGATCATGCTTCTGAGGCCGTGTTGGCACAGGCAAATCAAGATGCAAGAGAAGTGACAGAGCTGCTGTCTGCTTAGAATAGCACTCAATAAAAAGTAAAATACAAACTGGAACAAGCCTTATGATAAAAGAGGATTGTTCCAGTTTTTTGTGCATATGGGTAGAGAGTAGTTACTATTATCTTCTGCGTGATTGGGTATTTGTCTGTCTAGGGGGTAAAGATGTACAGTAAAGTGCTAGTACTGTTTTGTTTTGATTTGCTCTAAGGGCATTTTGTCCATTGTCGTTATCTCCAATAATTTGCTTTCCATCGGTGTAGTCAAAATAGATCATATGTCCTGGTAAAGACAACATACCTTTATATCCAGATAAATTATAATTCGCTAAAAAGCTATTAAGATGCAAGTTTGATTCAATTGGACGGCTAGTATAACCAAAATGTCCATATAAACTAGGGTAGACACAATCATCGCTGTAGTTTTTCCATACGGCATTTATTTGGTGAGGCGTACTGTCTGAATCAGAGTTATATTTATTAGTAGAAAAATGTTTAACGAGTACATTGTGAAATTGTTCAACTGTGTTTGCGTGAAATAGAGCTTGTATGCGCGTGGATTCAACGTGAAATAGAGCTGTGATAACACATGATTTGGACGACTAGAAAGTAGAGGTGATATCTTCTGGATCAATCTGATTTTCTTCATCTTCAGGATTTTCTGGCTCTGGTGGCCTGTCCATATTTTCGTGCATAATGAAAGCGGTGAATATGTCAATATTGTGTTCAAAATAGTGTGTAATAAATAGACGGGCTACACTATCTTGAATAATCGACTCTCTTTGCATCTTAGAAGATAGTATAGTAGTTGCGTCATTCATGTTTGTAATAAAGTGTGTGTCGTTTTTAAATCTATCAAAAATGGTATGAGCGATATCCCAACGGATATCCTCTATATTCTGAGCAATTATGGCTTTGATATCTGAAAGGCTGTTGCAGTTGTTAATATCTAGATTTTCAAAAAAATTTGCTTTTGGTGTTTGAAATAGAACATCAAAATAGGATTTGAGTAGAATATCGTTTTTTGATTGACTATCTTGTAAACTGTGATAATATTCGCCTAAGGTTTGATAGGTTTTGCCGTTTCTATCAGTAAAGCGCTGTATAGCTGTATCAAAACTTTCCTTTTTGGTAAGTGTATTTTGTGAGTTGGCCCATTTTGTTTGTGATGCCTTCTCGCCCATAAAACTGGCTTCACGTTCAAGGACAGGATCGTCATTGACAGCAGTGTTATGGAGTTGGGTGGTTGGATATACGCGCCCTTGCATTTGCTGGACAACGTGCCAGGCTTCATGACCTAGATGTTTTTCCTGACCTGGAGCCACATGAATATCTGTGCCTTTGGTATAGGCCAGTGACTGCAATTGTGCGGGCTTAGAAGAATTATAATAAACTCTTACAGAATCCATATTGTATCCTGATAGAGCCTCAATTCCGCTTTTTAAAGAATCAGGCAGACCTGTATGATTGGGTCTGCCCTGTTTTTGTTTGACGGGATTGTCTGTATGATAGCGTTTTTATTTCATTGTGAATAAAATCGGGTAGAGCTTATCGAAGTAAGGTCAACAGTCCTTGATTTGCTTGATTGGACTGAGACAACACAGACTGACCAGCTTCTCCCAAAATAGTTGCATTGGAATAATCTACCATTTCCCTTGACATATCTGTATCACGAATCTTGGATTCTGCGGACTGCGTATTCTCAGAGACATTGGCATCAATTTTTGAGGCGCTTTCCATACGGTTTTGATATGCCCCTAATAGAGAGCGCTGAGAGCTAATAATCTGAAGGGCGTGGGCAACTTCGTCAATGGCAGCGAGTGCATCTTCTTCAGTGAGAACGTTGGTGTCAGACATGCCAATAGTCTCAAGGCGCAGACATTCGTATTGCATTGCAATCTTGTCAATAATTTCAGAACCGCTGTGTATACTTAAGGCAATATCATCAAAGGAGTAACTTGCAGCATAGTTGTTGACAGCAGTTGGGGAAGTGTAGGCATTTCCTCTGTAAATAGAACCACTATTTGTGTTAGTAAAATTAAAATCAAAAAGAGTGGAGTCTTGAAATGCCTTGTTGATTCTATCTAGGATAGATTGTTCTGTATCCTTTGGTGTGACATTGAAGTTTAATGTAAAAGTTCCTACTTTATTAGAAGTCAGATCGTTTCCGTTGGCGTCTTTCCCATAGACATAAGGAGTATCGGAAGTGAGATCAAAGGTAAGAAAAACGATTCCTCCATCGTCTGTTCCGCCTTTTTCTCCAGAGGAAGGATTTTTGGACAGTAATCCAGTAGTGCCAGTTAGAGTGCTCATCAAATCTTGTAAGGTGCCTGTGTTCCCGCCTCTATGGATAGGGACTGGGTGCCAGGAAACACGTTTAGTAACACCATTTTCCGTGACATAATTATATTGACGCCTCCAGAAAATACCCTCGTCGTTAGCGTCGCGGCCAACACAAGTAGGATCATCTACTCCACCTGGTCCCATACTGACTTGTATATCATTGGAGTAGTAGGAGTATTGGGTGGATGTTGCTGTCAGATTGCCTAGTCCATTTGCTGTAAAAGCAAATTCCCAACCATCATTTGTAATGCGTGCAGTGGCAAGATCGACTCCCTTATTTGGAATTTTGGTAATATTTCCACCTGAAGCATTTTTGACAGGTTCTATAAAAGAATCGCTAGGGTGTTCAAAGTCATATCCAGCAGTTTGATTTTGTGCGGCAAGTACCGCGTCAGCATAGGCAGCACTATATACAAAAGAATGAGTATATATACCAAAACCAGCATTGTTTGAAGATAATGTCTTATTTTCATCTTCAAAAGCGGAAGGTGAGGAGAAGGAGTGAGTCATTCTAACTCCATTCATTGCCTTGGCGATTTCATCGTTCGAGGCATCATCAGAAACCGTTAAGGATATAGAAAAATCAAATTTGGGTTTACCATTTGCGTCGAGCAATTGTTTTGTGGGATCGGTGATCGCTACTCCATTTTTATCTTCATTCACGAAGTAATCGCCGACATTAAAAGAAAAGTCCTTTTCACGCAGTTCGTCCCAGCTAATGGTTTTGGTCTGGTAGTGTGTGCCATTAAAGGCAGACCAAGACAGATTGATACCAGCAGCATTGGCGTTGACCGTATAGGAACCACTACTATTATAATATTTGTGATAATCTGTCCAAGAATCTTTAATAGGAGTACTAATAGGAAATAGACCAAAGGTTTCATTGTTGACAGGAGGGGACTGATAAGAAGGAGAGTCGATGGTAGCCGCCTGTACATAGGCTGTTCCAATCACATCCTTGCGAATAGTTAGATCCTCTGTCCAGATTTTTCGATCGTTAAAAGCGGTGGTGGTAAAGATGCGTTCCATCTCTTTTTTTAATTTCTGCACTTCGCTATCTATATAGGAGCGGTCTGTCTCGGAGTTGGTACCATTTGCAGACTGGACAGACAACTCGTTGATTCGTTGAAGAATATTGTGTACTTCGTTGAGTGCTCCATCAGCTACTTGCACATAGCTGATACCATCCTCTATATTTTCATTGGCCCTGTTGAGGCCACGGATCTGTTTTCTCATTTTCTCTGAGATAGATAACCCTGCGGCATTGTCTGCGCTGCGGTTAATCTGATATCCAGAGGACAGTTTTTCTGTGCTAGAAGCCTTGCGATCCAATACCATATTAAACTGGCGGTTCGCATTCATAGCGGCCATATTATGTTGCATAATCATAGATATCCTCATTTCTGCGCTGCTTTTTATGTATTTCAAGTTTGTGGACACAGCGCAGCCACAAACTTGGGAGTGAAAGATTGAAAAATCTTTTACTTTTATCCTTTTAGTTATTCACAATATAAATAAGAATCGATTGATAAAAAATCTTCTCTTTTTATTATCGGCAGTTATCTGTACAAAATTTATGGATAATTCTGTAAATTACAAAAATAAATACTATAAATAAGAAAAGATTGATAATTAAATTAAAATATCACACATTTCTATAAATTTTCTGAAAATATAGACGATATATTTTCTATAGACGAAAGCAGGTTTCCAGAATAAGGGGGAAATAAATAGATGGTAGTACAGCATAATCTTCAGGCAATGAACGCAAATAGAATGCTTGGTATCAATACAAATAGACAGGCTAGTTCAACAGAGAAACTTACTAGTGGTTATAAGATTAACCGTGCAGCGGACAATGCAGCAGGACTAGCTATTTCTGAAAAGATGCGAAAACAGATCAGAGGACTTAGTCAAGCATCTGTGAATGCAGAGGATGGTATTTCGTGTGTGCAGACTGCCGATGGTGCATTAGCAGAGGTACATGATATGTTACAACGCATGAATGAGTTAGTTGTACAGTCGGCCAATGGAACCAATTCAGAGTCAGATCGCCAGTATATTCAAGATGAGATCGATCAGCTTGTGACAGAAATTGACCGTGTTTCTGAGACGACAAAATTTAATGAAATCTATTTGCTCAACGGGGATGCAAAGAATGAAGGAACTCATAGAAGTTGGATCACAGATTATAAAATGACAGACACTCCAAACCTCAATGCCATACAAAAAGGAGAACCTGACACAAAGAAGGATTATATAGGACACGATACAATCTACTTTGTGGATGCAGCAATTGGAGGTGCAGATCCAGATTCACCTAGTAAGGCGTGGAAAATCCAAAATGGTGACGACATCACTCCTTATCTCGACAGAAACGCAAACGGTGTCAATAATGCATATAAAGGGTTCATGGCTATTCAAATTAATAGAACAATTGCTCCTGCTAACGCCACTGTGGACTATCGAACAGATTTGATTAAGGATGCAAAAGATCCCAATCGCATCAATGCAGCGCGCGATTTATATCTATTTAATGTGGAAACAGAGACGGTAACGCGCGTTGCACGAGGAGAAAGTATGTTGCCATTTATGGGGACAAACGATTGGCTTGGAGATGAATATCGTTTGGTTGATGATCTTTTTAGTAATAGGGTGCGAGATGGATTGAACAAAGATTTTGATGGAGATGGAAGAGCACCAGATACATTCCGATTTAACAGTATGACTATTGAGCAAAATCGATCGTATGCGAAACTTTATGATGCTGACGGAAAAGAAGTTTCAGCAATTGCCCTTGGCAAGTATTTTGATGAGGAGGGACTCTATCAAGGCGGACTGTTTGACAATGAGAATGCACATGTTAGCAGTGGGGTTGAAAATGATCGTATTGAGGAGTATGTCAATATACAAAATGGTGCCGATGTGGCCAATGATCTTTTGTTTGACTTGCATGTAGGATCAGATTCAGATAGAGCCAACAAGATCACAGCACAGATTGTCAGTCTTTCTGCAGCGGGCTTAGGAGTAGAAAAGCTTCATTCAAAATGGATAGGTACTGTAGACGATACAGGCATGAAGGCAACAGATGCGATTGATGTGATTGCAGAGGCTATTCGTAGGGTGTCAACACAGCGTTCCTTGCTAGGTGCAGTACAAAATCGTTTAGAGCACACAGTTAAGAATCTGGATAATATTGTAGAGAATACACAGGATGCAGAGTCAACGATACGTGATACAGATATGGCTACAGAGATGGTTCAGTATTCAAACAACAATGTTTTGATGCAGGCAGGACAATCAATGCTTGCGCAAGCCAATCAAGCTAATCAAGGAATTCTTTCGATGCTTAGTTGATTGTAGGAAACTGTTATATTTATAAGAAGTTATGCAATTTAAAATATTGTATTAAAAAGTCTGATAATATAATGAATATAACAGATAAAGATA
This sequence comes from uncultured Lachnospiraceae bacterium, assembly GCA_910586095.1. GTDB lineage: Bacteria > Bacillota > Clostridia > Lachnospirales > Lachnospiraceae > COE1. The sequence goes on from CAJUHQ010000003.1 coordinate 44,228, forward strand.
GACAAAATGAAAAATATTACAAAATATTCAGAAAACAACTAAAGTTGAAAGAAAATAATCCGATATAATATGTGAAAGCTACAGAGCAAGCGATTTGAACGCTTTGTAGGAAGAACCATCGGACAGTATATAAGAAGGAGAGTCCACAGGGTCTTCAGAATAAAAAGGGTAAAAGTATAAATAGAACCTCACGGATCACAGGGGAACGAAAGGAGTAAACTATTATGGTAGTACAGCACAATATGCAGGCGATGAACGCTAACAGAATGTTAGGCATCACAACAGGAAAGATGGCACACGCGACAGAGAAACTCTCTAGTGGTTATAAAATTAACAGAGCAGCAGACAATGCGGCAGGTCTTGCAATCTCCGAGAAAATGAGAAAGCAGATTCGTGGTCTTACACAGGCATCCACCAATGCAGAGGATGGTATCTCTTGTGTACAGACAGCAGAAGGAGCAATGGCAGAGGTACAAGATATGCTCCAAAGAATGAATGAGTTGTGTGTACAGGCGGCAAATGGTACAAACTCCATGACAGATCGTCAGTATATTCAGGATGAGATCGATCAGCTTGTCACAGAGATTGATCGTATCGCAGAAACCACCAAGTTTAATGAAACTTACTTGATGAAAGGTGATGACACAAAGGCGACAAGAAACGCATACATCACAAACTATTCGATGACATGGACTAGAAATAATGTGTCAAACCACATCGCAGGTTCAGTTACATATAAAATGAATTATATTGGAACAAACAATATTTATATAACATCTGCATCTATCTATGATGCAAAGAACTCCTCTAAATCCTACACAGGACATGCGATTCGCAAAGGCGATGATATTACTCAATATTTGACACAGTCCTCTGTTAGCACAGCGAGCAGAAGCTATGGAGTTAATCTCAATACCGCTTCTTACGTTGCCTTTATTGGAGTAGAGTTAAATACAAAGTTAGAAGTTGGTTCAGGCGGTAAGGTAAACAGCGTAGCAGGCGGAAAGGGTGTTGATGCTACAACTGCGGATTTGTCTACAGATGGTACGTCCTCTATTGTGCGTGCAAACAGAGAACTCTTTATCTACAATGCAAGCAATGGAAACATCTCTAAGATCGTCGCAGGCGAGGATATGACAAAATATCTGAAAAGAGATGGGTCTAGACAAATGAGTGATGAGTATCGCCTTGTAGATGTATTATATGGTACGAATAGGGCAGAATCTGTAGCAAATATGTCTAGTACGACTTGTACTTCTGGAAGAGTTTCATCAACTGTGTTAGGTGGTGGCGCATTCGCATGGGAAGACAAATATTTAGAGCATGATGTTTCTATGAATCAACTTTATGACGCAGATGGTCAGATTGTGTCAGGCGTGAAATTGAATCAGTTCTTCGATGAAGATGGAAATTATAAAGGCGGTCTGTTTACTACGCCGCAAGCGCGGGCTGTTGACGAAGTGTTTGCAAAGGCAACAGATGTGTCAGGAAAGTTAGTAGGTGTCGGCAATCATCTGCTTCCAGGCGGCGGTGTGACAATTGGCAAATATATCACTCAGTCATCAAGTCAGGTGAAGGCAGCATTGGATATTAACCTTCATGCAGGTTCAGATTCTGATAGAGCAAACAAGATTGAACTCTCTATCGATACAATGACCGCAGCCGGTCTTGGTATTGACAAAATTGCAAGTTGGAACATTGGTATTGTTGATTTAACGGGAGATAATGCGACAGATGCAATTGATGTGGTAGGTGACGCGCTCAAGATCGTGTCAAGACAGCGTTCACTTCTCGGTGCTATCCAGAACCGTTTAGAGCATACCATCAAGAACTTAGATAATGTTGTGGAGAATACTACTCAGGCAGAATCTACTATCCGTGATACAGATATGGCCGAGGAGATGGTGACCTACTCCAACAACAATATTCTTCAGCAGGCAGGTCAGTCTATGCTTGCTCAGGCAAACCAGTCTAATCAGGGTGTACTTTCCTTATTACAATAAGGAAAATAATCAGTATCAATCAGATGATAGCACACAAGTTGCGTAGAGATATACGAAGACTTGTGTGTAGCATAAAAGCGCCAATCACCGTATGCGTGGCTGGCGCTTTTCAGGTAATAGACAAAGCTCTGCTACAGATCAAAAACAAAAAATCATGTTTTTAGGATTGTGTGGGGCTATCCATGACAGGCAGGGGGAATGTATAGATGTCGAAATTTCCAGTTTCCGTGTGCATCATAGCAAAAAATGAAGAAAAGCATATGGAGGAGTGCTTAAGGCGCCTTTTACCATATGGTTTTGAGATTGTGGTTACAGATACGGGTTCACAGGATCGCACAAAGGAAATTGCTAAAAAGTATGCTGATAAAGTTCTAGATTTTGAGTGGGTAGATGATTTTAGCGCAGCGCGCAATTATTGTATTAGCCATGCATCGAACAACTGGATTTTGTCACTGGATTGTGATGAGTATGTGACTAGCATGGATACAGCAGCGCTTCGGATTCTTATGCAGAAGTTCCCGAAAGATACAGGGGCAATACGATTAAAGAATCTCATGTATAATAATGGAGAGATGGAGTATGGGAGTGACGATGTCACCAGGTTTTTTAATAGAAATTATTATACATTTATCAGCCCTGTGCACGAGCAAGTGTGTTATAAGGATGTGGAAAAGCGTGATGAGGTGATGCAGACATTTTTGATGCCAATGGAGGTTGTGCACCACGGATACGCGCTTTCTAAGGAACAGATGCAGGAAAAGCAAAAGCGAAATTTAGATTTACTCTATGCTAGTCTAGAAAAGGCAAAAGAAGATCCGTATATTTATTTTCAAATTGCACAGTCTGAATTTATTATAGGAAATGTTGAGAAGGCTGTTCAGATGTATGAGAAAGTATTAGAGCTGACAGATGATATTGCATATCAATATATTCAGATTGCTATGATGGCATTGGCAAAAGCATATGTACAGATCAATAGGATACAGGAGGCGGTGGAGCTGATGGAACGTTATGCCCCTGTTTGCAAGACGGCCAAATATACTTTTACTCATGCAGGGGTCATGTTAGATAGTGGTAATCGTCTCAAAGCGCTGATGTTGTATGTCAAAGCAACGACTATGGTAGATGTGGACACGCTAGGAGAAAATCTATTACATTGTTATCAACATATTATACAGCTTCAGACAGAGTTTGGAAATTTGGAGATGGCAGAGCTGTTTCGCGGCAAATATGAAGCATGCCTAGCAGAGAAAGAGCGTGTGTTAAACAGTTAAACAATGTTCACTAAGCAGACAAGGGGGTATAAGCGTGTTAAAGATACAATTTTTAAACGGTGGGTTGGCAACCCAGGCATTTCAGTATATTTTTGCTAAACATTATGAGATCTCACACCCAGGTGAAATTATGTATTTGGATGATACATTGATGGCATTGGCACCAGATCAGAATCGTTATGATTTAGGACGCGTGTTTGGCATTAGGCCACATATGCTCAGTGAGGCATTTGATGTGGATGTATGGGAATATATCATAGAGTTACGCAGACAAGGCAAAAGTACGCCTCAGATTTTAAAGGATAATGGCACAGACTTAGATTTGTTGACAGAATTCGATGGATTTGGACCTTATGTTCCGTTTGACGGACCAGCATTTCTTGGAAAGACAAACGCCTACGATCCAGATGTTCAGAATGTCGAGCGCAATACGTATTTTTATGGATTTTGGATGAATAGAGGCTGGTTTGACAAATATCAACTTCAGTTTCGGATGGAGTTTAGTTTTCCTAGTATCACAGATAATTACAATGCGGAGTTAATGCGCAGAATCTGTAATGAGCGCTCGGTTGGGCTTCATGTATACAGAGGAGATTACGTTAAGTCAAATATTGCGTATGGTGCTGCGGAATATGCAAGTATGACAGAGGCATGCATGGCTGTATGGGGTGGGGATGCTGTCGTGTATGTGTTTTCTGATGATATTCCATGGTGTAAGGAAAATAGTAGTGCTATGGGGCTTGACCAGTTCCGTGAGGTAGTCTATGTAGAAGGAAATACAGGTACTAAGAGTTATATTGATTTGCAGTTGATGAGCAATTGTGATGTCATGATGGTAGGAAACAGCCCAATGGCATTTCTCGCTGCTATTTTAAATACCCGCTACAAGTTTGTGGTGAATAAGTCAGGCAGGAATATATAGATAGAGGAGGAAGAGTTATGTCCAAAGTACCAGTTTCCGTGTGCATCATAGCAAAAAACGAGGAAAAGTATTTAGAGGGATGTTTAAAACATCTGTTGCCATATGGGTTTGAGATTATAGTTACTGATACAGGTTCAGAGGATCGAACAAAAGAGATCGCAGCAAAGTATGCAAGCAAAGTCTTGGATTTTGAGTGGATTGATGATTTTAGCGCCGCGCGCAACTTTTGTGCACAACATGCATCAAACCCATGGATATTATCTCTTGACTGTGATGAGTATGTCAATTCGATTGACGTAAAAGGGATGCGCATCCTGATGCAAAAATTTCCACGTTATGTAGGAAATATAGATTTGGCGAATTTAGTTATTGATGAGAATGGCGAACAGCGTGTTACAATAGAGAATGTGTCACGGTTTTACAACAGGAATTTTTATACCTTTATCAATGCAGTGCATGAGCAACTTGTACCAGTTAAGGATCACACAATATATCAATATCCGCAATTTTTGCTTCCTATGGAAGTCGTACACCACGGTTACAATATCACTGGTGAGGAAATGGTCAAAAAACAAAAACGAAATTTGCAGCTTTTGGAAAAGGCCATTGAAAAGAATCCAGAAGATTCTTATTCATGGTTCCAGATTGGACAATCGCGTTTTGTCCTCAAGCAATATGAGGAGGCTGTAGATGCTTATGAGAAGTCATTAGCTTTGAAACCAGAAACGAATCGATACTTTGTGGAGGTTGCAGTAGAATCACTTAGCAAGGCATATTTAAATGTGCGAAAAAAGAAGGAGTCGCTGGAACTACTTAAACAGTACGAGGACATCTATAAGTCTGCAAAGTTTATGTTCGCATTAGCAGCCTCTTATATGGAGAATGAACAGCCACTTCAAGCACTATTGCACTATATTAAGACATCGACAACAAAGGATTTTGAGACATTGGGCGAGAATAAGATTGATTGTTACAATAATATTATCGCGCTCTATTATGAGATGGGACAGCCTGAGATGGCAGAGATGTTTATCCCAAAATATGAGGCGTGCAAAAAAGAAAAAGAGCGGATTATCAATTCTTAATTGAAAAATAAAATTTTTCAAAATAGGCTATAAAGTTTTTTGAGAGAGGTGTCGATATATTAGGCAAAGATACAAAATAAATAATGCAAACAGTTTCTATAGTATCAATAATTGAAAGAAAAGAAAAAGTTGCAAATATGAAAATTGTATCTTGTATTCCTTTCACATTGTGGTATAATACAACTATGTTAATAACTGAAACTGTTGCTGCTGGCAATTTGTTTTGTCAGTAGAACTACAGGTTCAGATATTATAAATTATGATTGGTTAGCAGATAATCAATCAACTACAACTGAATATGGAGTAAAAGGTGGGCAAAAGGATTTGCCCATGACGATCACAAGGAGGTAAGATTATGGTAGTACAGCACAATCTTTCGGCAATGAATTCTAACAGAATGTTAGGCATCACACAGGGTTCTTTATCTAAGTCTACAGAGAAGTTGTCTTCTGGTTATAAGATTAACCGTGCAGCAGACAATGCAGCAGGTCTTGCAATATCTGAGAAGATGAGAAAGCAGATCAGAGGTCTTACACAGGCTTCTACTAACGCTGAGGACGGTATCAGTTCTGTACAGACAGCAGAAGGTGCTTTAACAGAAGTTCACGATATGCTTCAGAGAATGAACGAGCTGGCAGTTCAGACAGCAAACGGCACAAACTCTGCAAATGACCGTGACTATATCCAGGATGAGATTGACCAGCTTTCACAGGAAATCGACCGTGTAGCTGAAACAACCAAGTTCAATGAGATTTATCTGTTAAAGGGTGATCCTACTAACAAGAAAGCTATGGGCTATACATATGCTTATAAAGCTGCATTTAACAGAAGTGCTTCTGTTACATTTACAGCAGCTGCAAACAATGAAGTAGGTATGTCTGTTACAGTAAGCTTTGCTACAATGGGTGGCGGAGATGTATCAGCAGCTGATGCAAACCTTTTGGCTAAGGCATTCAAGAATCAGGGTGTTACAATCGCAGCAATTACAGTTCGTACAAGTGGAGGAGATGCACTTGGTTATTCATTAACATTGAATGGTAGTGATGCAAAGAGCAACTTCAATGTACAGACAGTTTCTGCTGTAACAGGTGTATTCAGAATTACCAATGCAAATGGTGCTACAGTAGCTACAATACAGATTACTGATAGTAAGACAGGCGATGCTAAAGTAACAGGTCGTGAGACAATTGTTAGTGCTTATACAGCTACAGCAGCTTATTCAAGCCGCGATGTATTTGCAGCATACGATAAGGATGGCAATGCTATTTCAGCAAATGACCTTAAGACATACTTTACAGCAGAGTCTAACCCAGCAGCACAGCCAGGTAGCTCAGCTTCTGTAAAAGCAAATGCAGATGCACCTAGAATTTATGATGCATTAGGCAAAGAGCTTTCAGCAGCAACTGTTGCGGCTGGTCAGCTTACAGCAATCAAGGAGCAGACAGCTACATTGAACTTAAGCTTCCATGTAGGTGCAGACAGCACATCTAACAACAAGATCAATGTTAACATTGATGCTATGAGCTCAAAAGCTTTGGGTGTTAATGGTTTGAAAGTAAATGGTACTGATGGAACAAATGCTACAAAGGCAATTGATACCATCGCAGCAGCAATCAAGAAAGTTTCTAAGCAGAGATCTGCACTTGGTGCTGTTCAGAACAGATTAGAGCACACCATTAACAACTTGGATAACGTTGTTGAGAATACTACAGCATCTGAGAGCCAGATCCGTGATACAGATATGGCTACAGAGATGGTGAAGTACACCAACAATAATATCCTTTCACAGGCAGGTCAGTCTATGCTTGCACAGTCTAACCAGTCTAACCAAGGTGTACTTTCTATCTTAGGATAATAAGATTTCTTAAACTAAGTATTTAGTTTGATGAGATTATTTTTAGAAAAGTAGGATTTTCTTAAGATGGTAAAGTAGCGTTGTGTATGGTCTATTGTCTAATGGGCAGTGTGATTGTTGATAGCAAAATATTCTGATAGAGGATCCTAACTGATTACTTATGTTAGACCAGAGCGGTTCTACCATAAAGGGAAAAGGCTTAAAACTTAAGTTTTAAGCCTTTTTTCGTTGCTTAGATTGAGGAGCCATTTTTATTGTAGAGAAACTATATTGCTTAAAATAGCATATAGTATATGACAAGTGCTTAAGTATAAGTGAACTTAAAAACAGTTTGTTGTATGAGGAGCGGATATCAGAATCAAGAGTTTGGTAATTAGGATTACAGACAGTTGATAAAAGGGCAGAAGAGTATTGTAGTAAAAAGAAAATGCGAAATTAAATAAATTATATATATAATAGAAATAAAAACAAATGCATATAAAATTAAAAAAATAACAGAAAAAGTATAAAGTATTTTTAGAATACAGCCGATATATAAGTCAAAGATGCAAAACATAGAGTAAATACAGATTATTTACAAGCAACTTTTTAACTGAAGGCGCTTTTATCTTCAGATTATCTAATTGATAATAGCTGAACCTGTTGATGGGAAGCTGGCGCCAACCCTATCGGTCAACAGGTCAGATATTATAGATGAATTGATTTTGTTATAAGTCAATTCAATGACAACTGAATATGGAAAAGAAATGGGCAAAAGGATTTGTCCTATGTGGTAAATCGTACCACATTGCGATTACAAGGAGGTAATATTATGGTAGTACAGCATAATCTTTCAGCAATGAATTCTAATAGAATGTTAGGCATTACAACAGGCGTCTTAGCAAAGTCTACAGAGAAGCTTTCTTCTGGATATAAGATTAACCGTGCAGCAGATAACGCAGCAGGTCTTGCAATATCTGAGAAGATGAGAAAGCAAATCAGAGGTCTTACACAGGCTTCTGTAAATGCTGAGGATGGTATCTCTTGTGTACAGACAGCAGAAGGTGCTTTGACAGAAGTTCATGATATGCTTCAGAGAATGAACGAGCTGGCAGTTCAGGCAGCAAACGGCACAAACTCTGAAAATGATCGCGACTATATCCAAGATGAGATAGATCAGCTTTCACAGGAAATCGACCGTGTAGCAGAGACAACCAAGTTCAATGAGATTTATCTGTTAAAGGGCGATGCAAAGAATGAGAAGGCTATGGGTTATACTTATACCTATAAGACTGCAATGGACAGAACTGCAACTGTTAAATTTACAGCACCAGCAAACAATGAAGTAGGTTTATCTATTTCTGTTAAGTTTAGTGCTGCTGATGCAAACGTTTCTGCTGCTGATGCAAACCTTTTGGCAAAAGCATTTAAGAATCAGGGCGTTACAGTAGCATCTATCACAGTTAGAACTGCTTCAGGAGATAAGGTTGGTTATTCACTTACATTAAATGGTAGTGATGCAAAGAGCAACTTTACAATTCAGACTGTTTCTTCACAGACTGGCGTATTCAAGATTATGAATGCAAATGGTGCAGTAGTTGCAACTGTAACTATTTTGGATGGCAAGACAGGAGATGCTAAAGTATCAGGTCGTGAGACAATTGTTAGTGCATATACTGCTTCCGCAGCATATTCTTCACGTGATGCATACAGACTATATGACAAAGATGGCAATACGATTGCAGCAAATGATTTGGATCGTTACTTTACAGCAATCGCTGATGCAACCATGAAATTGGGCGATAGCGCTTCTGTAACAGCAAATGCAGAGGCTCCTAGAGTGTATGATGCACTTGGTAAGGAAGTATCAGCATTTAGCGTAAGCAGCATGATTAATGCAATCAAAGAGCAGACTGCTACATTGCACTTAAGCTTCCATGTAGGAGCAGACAGCACTTCTAACAACAAGATCAATGTCAACCTTGATGCTATGAATGCGAAGTGCCTCGGTGTAAATGGCTTGAGAGTAAATGGAACAGATGACAAGAATGCGACAGAGGCAATTGATCTTATCGCAGCAGCGATCAAAAAAGTTTCTAAGCAGAGATCTGCATTGGGTGCAGTACAGAATAGATTAGAGCATACCATCAACAACCTGGATAATATCGTTGAGAATACAACAGCCGCTGAGAGCCAGATTCGTGATACAGATATGGCAACAGAGATGGTGAAGTATACAAACGCAAATATTTTATCACAGGCTGGTCAGTCTATGTTAGCACAGTCTAACCAGGCAAACCAGGGCGTACTTTCAATCTTAGGATAAGATTTTCTTAGGATAAGATTTTCTTAGAAATAAGAATGTTTGGAATGTCAAACAGAGTGTATTAGAAGGAATTGTTTCTACCAGGAAAATTGGACTTGAAAAAGATCAGAAAAGGATCTATTCAGGTCCTTTTTTCGTGGCAATTTTATGGGTTATAAAAGCAGATATAACACAAAAAAGGGCTGTTGCAACAGCCCTTTTGTAAATAAAAGCTAGTTTTTCTTTTCGGGTACAAACATAAAAATCTGTTTTTGTTCTTCTGGAATCTCACAGAGTTTTATGTCAAGTTCATAAGATTCTTTACATTTAGCAAGACTGTCGAGCACAACAGGCGCTTGAACTTCCTCTTTGTTTAGTAAAGTATCAAGGCGGTAGTAGACCAATGTTTGTAGATCCATCATGTATTGGTACATGGGATGATTGTAAGATTCGAGATGTGCAAGCTTCACACTAATTTGTTCTGTATACAGAGAAATATTGTTTAGTGCAGTGATTAGATCATCTTTTTTGGAAATGACAGCGCACAATTGCCTGCAATGTTCTCGGCTTCCATCAGATAATTTTATAATTAGTGCGTCATATTCGTCAATTCCATCGAGAATTTTAAGTGTTTGCCTATAGGCTTCACATAAAATTTCTAATAATCGTTCTATTGTTTGTCTATTTTCCATGATAATCTCCCATGCCGCCTTTGGCGGCTCAAATAGAAATGAAAAACGCAGTCTTTTGCGTTTTTCCTGTGTGAAATTTTACATTTCACACTAATCTCCAATGCTGCCAACGACCCACAAAGTTGAGTGTCAGCACAAATTTGCTGTGTTCTTTTCCAAAATTGTCTCTACAATACTGCAAAATAACAGGCTGTATTGGTTGAATGGGGCTCATTCTCATACAATTTAAAGTGTTTGGAATAAATTTTCTATATTTTCTATATAGTATATCGGACAAATTGTGTAAAAAAATAATACAATTTAGAATTCAATTCCGCGCAATTGTGTAATTCGTCGCAAAAACATTGGTTGTAGTGCATATAAAAATAGTTTTAGATTGGATTCATATTCTTTGACAAGAAGAACGTCCTCTTTGGTTGCGAGCATGTGAAAGCCTTTGTCAATGTATACCACTTCACCATTAAAATCAAGTGGGTACTGAAATTCCTGAATAGTAAGGATAGAATCGCATCGCACGATAGTGGTCACACCTGATTTTGGCTGTGGTAAAAATAGAATTTTGGGGTTAATCTGTCGGATGACTTGTTCTAGAAACGGATCACTATCTTCCATATATATGGCTTCTTGCTCTTCAAAAAAAGTTACAAAATCAAGACCAGCCTCCTCATTTGCCAAAATTCGATCATTGGCGGCTTTTCCATTAAAACCGTTGAGAGCGTCATTGAGGGCACTTAAATCTGTCTGAGCCATATTGTGAGCATGTCCCATGCGGTGTAAATAAAAGGATTCAAATACACAGCGGAGCAAAACCAGACTCATTTTTGCACATTTTTCAGGAGGAGTATAGTTGATAAAAAAGTTTAGACAGTTGCGTGTCATATAGTAATTGACTTTTGTGTTGTCATATCGGTGCATAGGACTAGCAGCATGGTACAGTTTTGCGTCTCCTAATGCGACCACTTCAAAGCCGGCCTGTTTAACCCGATATCCCCATTCAGTATCATCCCAATACAAAAAGTTTTCTTCTGGCAACAAACCAACTTGCCTAATAACATTGGCAGATACCATCATACCACATGCACCGATGGCATCGCAGTACACTTCATTTGGAAGATCTTTGGTATCATGAGTGTCTGCATAGAGAGTTGATGCGCGAAAATGTTTAAAATCAATAGAGATACCAAACTGTTGTATGTAATGTGGCATGTGTTTGTGATATACTTTTCCTCCAACAAGCCCTACTGTAGGTTGTCTCGATAAGAAATTGTACATAATTCTGAGAGCATTAGGATCGACAGTTACTTCCTCACTAAGACAACATATGTAGGAAAAACCGTCAGCCAATGCCTGTTTCATTCCAAGATTAAGTCCGCCGCAGCTACCTAAGTCCTTGTCAGAACGGGTAAAGGATATTGCATCGCCATAGTGGGCAGTGATTAGAGCTTCTGATTCATCTGTGGAGGAGTTATCAATAACATATAATTTTAATTCACATAAGGTCTTATCTGTCTGGGATGATGCAGTTTGAAAACCAGAGGAATTTAGGACAGAACGAATACAGCAAATAGTATCCATACCTTTATTATGATTACAGATAACAACTGCAAGTTTTTCTTTTGGCTTCACAATAGAACCTCCTTTGAGAACGCTGATTTTTGTAAGCAATGAATCAACAGTTGCAAAACAAATGTTGATAAACATTGCAAAGATCACTTATCTCGATACTTGTAACAGAAAGTAAGCGATGGGGGTTGTTGAAATTAGTATAACATAGATTATGATAGACAAACAACTGTATGATGATTCAACCATATGACAAAATAGCAATCTAGATGATATGCTATATTATACAATACAGGGTGGAGGAAGAGATTGGATTGATATTTAGTTAGAAGAGGCGAACTAATTAGAAAATATATTTTTTTGTTGAGATCGTATGTAAATTCCGATATACTACTACTATATGCGATGGTTGTGAACAACAATACATAAAAGGAAACTAACAGATACAAACATATTGAAAATGTAACTGTGTGGGAGAGTAGAGATATGACATTTAGCTTATGTATGATTGTAAAAAATGAATCGGCTGTGATAAGAAACTGTCTTGATTCGCTCAAGAGCGTTATGGATGAAATTATTATTGTTGATACGGGTTCTACAGATAATACCAAAGAGATAGTAAGAGAGTATACAACAAATGTCTATGACTATGTATGGAAGGATGATTTTGCGGATGCGAGAAACTTTGCTTTTTCTAAGGCAACAGGAGACTACATTTATTCTGCTGATGCAGACGAGGTGTTAGATCAGGAAAATCAAAGAAAATTGAGTGCACTCAAATGCGCACTTGTTCCAGAAGTAGAGATTGTTCAGATGATTTATGTCACAGAACAAATGAATCATCCAACGGAGAACTTTAAGCGTGATCTTCGCCCTAAATTGTTTAAGCGTCTGCGCACATTCACTTGGATAGAGCCAATTCATGAGACAGTCAATATTGATCCAGTCGTTTTTGACAGTGATATTGAGATTATTCATCGCCCACAGGGATGTCACAGTAGCAGGGATTTTCAAGTTTTTGAGAAAATTATTGCAAAGGAGAAAGTATTGTCAGAGCGATTGATTGGAATGTATCTTCGAGAACTTTATAAGGCAGGGACGGAGGAAGAACTTGAAAGAGCAAAAGTATTTTTTGAGGAAACATTAGTTCAAAAACGCACTGAGGATAAAGGATTATTGTGTCGTCAAATCATAGCGGTTCTGTTAAAAACATATCGGCTACTGGATGATTCAGTAAATATGTTAAAGGTATCGCTAAGCCAAGAGGCCACTATTCCGTCCGCAGAAATTTGCATGGAGTTGGGATATTTTTTTGTCAAAAAAGAGGATTATCAAGAGGCGGCTGAATGGTTTCACAGAGCAGCGTTTGACTGTGAGAGTGAGATTGATGTGGCAAGCAGTGGCACCTCGGCTTTTATGGCATTGGCATTGTGTTACAGAAAGCTCGCTAAGATAGCGCAGGCAAAAGTGCATGTACAAAAAGAAGAAGAACAAGAGTATATACGTTTGACTAACAAGGCGGCCGAGTATGAACAGATGGCTTGCGACTGGAAACCACAAGAGCCACAATTTGCAGGCTAAGAAAAGAGCATGGTTACCAAAATGAAGTGCTCTTTGGAATTTTGTTGATTGTGAAGTTTAGAAAAATTGTGGGTGTTGGTTGTGGCGATGTTGCCAGCACAAGTATTAACATGCAAAAATTGCAAAAGATATATGTAATAGATATAGATGGGAAAGTAGGAAAATATAATGTATTATGATTATTTGATAGTGGGTTCAGGGCTTTTTGGCGCTGTGTTTGCACATGAGATGAAGAAGGCGAAAAAGACATGTCTTGTGATAGATAAGAGAAATCATATAGCGGGGAATATTTATACACAAGAGATGTGTGGCATACAAGTTCACCAGTATGGTGCTCATATTTTTCATACCTCAGATAAGCGTATCTGGGACTATGTCAATGCTTTTGCTACATTTAATCACTATGTCAATTCGCCTGTGGCAGTCTACAAAGATGAGCTCTACAACTTGCCTTTTAATATGAATACATTTGCAAAGATGTGGAATGTAAAAACGCCGCGAGAGGCAAAGGAGCGCATACAGAGTCAGATTGCAAGTCTTGATATCACAAATCCTAGGAATTTAGAGGAGCAGGCATTGTCACTTGTAGGAACAGACATCTATAAAAAACTAGTGGAGGGATATACACAAAAGCAGTGGGGAAGGCCCTGTCAGGAATTGCCGGCTTTTATTATCAAGAGGCTTCCAGTTCGATTTACTTTTGACAACAATTATTTTAATGATCTGTATCAAGGGATTCCAGAAGGAGGATATACACAGATTGTAGCAGGATTGTTGGAAAATATTCCAGTGAGACTGAACACAGAGTTTAAAACGTTTGTTCAAAAGGATACGCAAGAAGGTGGCTATATCACAAAGGATGGTACAGATCGATTTGGAAAGGTTTTGTACACAGGCATGATTGATGAATTTTATGAGTATTGTGAAGGGGTACTAGAATATCGATCTTTGCGCTTCGAGACGCAAGTGCTTGAAGGAGAGGAAAATTATCAGGGAAATGCCGTGGTGAACTACACAGATTATGAGATTCCTTATACGCGTATTATTGAGCATAAACATTTTGAGTTTGGCAAACAGCCAGATACAGTGATTACACGTGAGTATCCTCAGGAGTGGAAAAGAGGCGATGAACCTTATTATCCTGTCAATGATGAGAAAAATGTGGCAATTTATAAACGGTATGCCAATCGTGCAGCAGCAGAAAAAACAGTGCTTTTTGGTGGGCGGTTGGGTCAATATCAATATTATGATATGGACAAGGTGATTGGAGCAGCCCTTGATTTGTCAGAACATGTAAAAAAGAACGCATAGCGTTCTTTTTTACATGTAAATACTAAATAACATTCCTGTGTAGATACTAGTCATATAAGGGTTTGGATAGGTTGCATTTGGATTTGGGTAGGCACAAATGCGGCGATCCACGTACTCCATCGGATCAAGGGCAATGGAGTTTAGCTTTTTTAAGATATGATGTCCAAATCCTTTAATTGCCTCAGCATCCGCGATGTCCTCGTTCTTTTCATATTCTAGAGTGGCATCCTCATTGACATGGATGCCATATTGCTCAAGATTTGTACTATGACGTTCTAGAAATTTGTGAAGGTCATTTGCAAGAAGTCTAGTAAGAGGGTTGGTGTTGACATCCTCAGTCTCATCAGATACATTTTTTAATACACCATTTAGAAAATGGTTGTAGCCTTCTACAAAAGTTTCAATATTATTAGAGAGGGATTTGCCATCAGGATATAGTCCTATGGTGGCATTTCCAGCGTTGCTGCTGTGTACAGAGGCCGTTTGTGCCGTGATATTTTTGGAAGGCACAGAATTCGGCGTAGAATTTTCAGGGTGCAATGTCACATGATAGGCACCATGTACACTAAAACTATTGGAGTAGGAAGATTCCTCGGAGCCGTTTATCGTGTAGATCGCATTGGAAGCTTCACGAATAGACTTGTTGAGTCCTAAGTAATCTACTATACCGCTGTTATAACTGGTATTATCATCATTGATGGTGAAATGTCTTTCGCCTTGATACGGCAGACCATAAGCCTCCGAAGTGATCTCAAGTGCAGAAAGCCCACGTGTCTCTACAACTTTTGCGGATACGCCAATATCAGAGTTGTTGATGAGGCGTGCTAATTTTTGCTGTAAGTCGTTGTTGGTCTCGCCTTCATTCACATTAAATTGTAGTTCATAATGAAGCTTGTTGGTTAGGATGTCAAACGAATAACTGTTTGGCTCTAACGCTACAGTCTGGTTTGCCTTTAGAAATTTGCTAGTATTGATCTGTGGAGTTGCAAAGCTCTCTACCTCGAGAGAAAAACTTTGTGGAACCTCTGTGTCATCGGCATCCTCAGCAATGTATTCTACGCTAACAAGATCTTCGTTATCGCTGTATGCAGTTTTCATAGAAAAAAGCTCATCGTCCTCCCCGCTAAGAGAATCGATGGTTTGTTTTAGACCGTTTGCGCTTTCTTTTAGATGTACGGCAAACGCGATAGACTTAGGCGAAGGATCTGTCATATAAAGTGGAGCGAATCGATTTTTCCACTGTATTGTAGTATATATATCTTTGAGTTCTTCTGCGTCATGGGTAGCATGGCGAGAACTGCGTCTGCTGTTCTTGACACGATAGGTAGTGTTGTTGTCACGGCTGCGATAGGTCGTCAAATATTGGTCATACATTTGTAATGTAGAAAAGGGAATTGCCATATCTATACCCTCCTTCCTATATAATAAATAAACATAAGATTTCAACATAACACTTTAACATAAGAGTAATTTCTGCAAAATTGAAGTTTTGTGCAGTTTTTGACTTTGAAAGATTATGTAAAGTTCATTTTAGGTTTAAATAATGAGGCATCTAAACGCATAATCGTTGAAATTTCAGTAAATACACTCTTGAATAGTCTGACAATTCTGAAAATATTATGTTTATTTTCGATTAATTTAAAATTATCATGAAAAGCGTCAAAAATCAAGCGTTTTTTTGATTTTTTTTCTTATAAATTAAAAATGAGGCTAGGACCGCAAAATAACGGTTGTAATAAAATATGATAAAAGAAAAAGAAAGGTGACATAATATAGAATAAAAAGGAAGCGTAGTACTCAAAAAGATCAAAGATGGTATAGCATAAAAAAGGAATTTTTTGTTGACGTTGTGGGGGAGGTGTGGTATAGTTGAAAGGCAAGATGTAAGGTTGGTCTTTTTTTTATGCCTGAAAAGGCAAAAGTATCAATTAAACTTATATCATAGAGCATGTTTGGACTATCAATAAAGGTCTGGACATGGTTTGGACAAGAAACAATTGAGAAATGATTGAGAACGCTAGCGGAGGTGGAATTATGCGTACAAAAATTACATTGGCCTGCACAGAGTGCAAACAGCGCAACTACAATACCACAAAGGAAAAGAAAAACCATCCAGAGAGAATGGAAATTAAAAAGTATTGCAGATTTTGCAGGACCCATACATTACACAAGGAAACAAAATAATCGGTCAAAATCCATAGGAGGCATGTTATGGCAGATCCAGCCAAGAAGGGAACGAAAAAAGATAGTTTCTGGAAAAGTGTAAAGACAGAATTCAAAAAAATTACATGGCCTGACAGGAGAGAGACAGTGAAGCAGTCCATAGCGGTTCTTTGTGCTTCGGTTGTAGTAGGGCTTATCATTACCTTTTTGGATACGCTGATTCAGTATGGTGTCAATCTCCTGACAAGTATCGGAATATAGAACGTGGTTATTATAAAGAGGGCATGGTATGGAAGAAAAGAAAGAACGCAAGGCTAAAGCAGTAGCCAAGAAGCTCATCACTCCCGATATGCAGGAGTGGCTTCCGGTATCGCCAAAAATGCCGGAGAAAACTATAGAAACCATTGAGAACGAGGCGGAAAATGAGGAGATTGAGATAGAAGAATTGCAGGAACAGGAAACTGTCGAAGCAGAACCCAACGCCGAGTGGTTTCATATGGACAGCGCAGTGGAAGAAACAGTCGGTGAAGATACAAGCTCTGATGAGGAAATGGATGTTGATGTTCAGGAGCCGGTTTTTGCGCAGACTGTGCAGGAAGAACCACATAGCAGAGTAGCACTCAGTGACAACAAGAGCGGTCTTGGCATGGGATGGTATGTGGTCCATACGTATTCTGGCTATGAGAATAAGGTGAAGGCAAATATTGAAAAAGCAATTGAAAACCGACACCTTGAAAATGAGATTCTCGAGGTGCGTGTTCCCTTGCAGGATGTCATGGAGTTAAAAAATGGTGTGGAAAAGACATCACAGAAGAAGTTGTTTCCAGGATATGTGCTTCTGCATATGGATGCAGACAACAATGATGCATGGTATGTTGTAAGAAATACAAGAGGGGTTACTGGTTTTGTGGGCCCTGGAAGCAAACCTGTTCCACTCACGGAGGAAGAACTTCGCGCATTGGATTTTGGCGGCGAGGTTAGCGATGCCGAGTACAGTGAGGGCGACGTAATCAATGTGATAGCAGGTGTATGGAAGGATACTGTTGGGACAGTTCAAAAGATTGATGCTACTAGGCAGACTGTCACAATTAATGTGGAGATGTTTGGCCGTGAAACACCTGTGGAGATCAACTTCTCAGATATCAGAAAAATGTGGGATTAAAATTCTAGTTTGATTTTTGGGGTTGACACAGAAGAAGAGTTCGTATAGAATGTATTACGGAATTTTGCTATATCAATTGACATAGGAAAATTTCATCATATACTATCACTCTATATAAAAGGGTGGATTGAAATAAAACGTGTGGGAGGGTTATCCGCCCAGGCAACCACAAAACAGTTTTGGACGTTCTTGTTTGTCTAAAGACTGAGAATAAATAAGGAGGTGCCTAAAATGGCAAAGAAAGTACAAGGATATATCAAATTGCAGATACCTGCTGCAAAGGCAACACCGGCTCCACCGGTTGGCCCAGCGCTAGGACAGCATGGTGTGAACATTGTAGAGTTCACAAAGCAGTTTAATGCAAGAACAGCGGATCAGGAAGGAATGATTATTCCAGTAGTAATCACCGTATATGCGGACAGAAGTTTTAGTTTCATTACCAAAACCCCGCCTGCAGCAGTTTTGTTAAAGAAGGCATGTAACATTAAGACTGCTTCAGCGGTACCCAATAAGACAAAGGTTGCTTCGATCTCTAAGGAAAAGATTCAGGAGATCGCTCAGTTAAAGATGCCTGATTTAAATGCGGCAAGCCTCGAGGCAGCTATGAGCATGATAGCAGGTACAGCCCGTTCTATGGGAATCACAGTAGAGGAGTAGGCAAAGAAGAATGTTTGAGGGCTTGATTTCCTCAAATGGTAGATTGGTATGTGTGCCAAAGCGCGCAGGAGGGTATAGAAATGAAGCGTAGTAAGAAATATATGGAATCCGCAAAGCAAGTGGATCGGATGACATTTTATGAGATTGAGGATGCAGTGGCATTGACAAAAAAGACTGCTGCGGCAAAGTTTGATGAGACAATAGAAGTGCATATTAGAACAGGCTGTGATGGGCGTCATGCAGAGCAACAGATTCGTGGCGCAGTAGTATTGCCAAATGGAACAGGTAAAACTGTTAAAGTTCTAGTATTTGCAAAGGGAGATAAAGTAGCAGAGGCAGAAGCAGCAGGTGCAGATTATGTTGGTGGCGATGAACTGATCCCTAAGATTCAGAATGATGGCTGGCTAGACTTTGATGTTGTAGTAGCTACACCAGATATGATGGGTATTGTTGGACGTCTCGGTAAAGTTTTAGGACCAAAAGGTTTGATGCCTAATCCGAAGGCAGGCACTGTAACAATGGATGTCACAAAGGCTATCAATGATATCAAAGCTGGTAAGATTGAATATAGATTGGACAAAACCAATATTATTCACTGCCCAATTGGAAAAGTTTCTTTTACAGAGGAGCAGTTGACACAGAATCTGAACACACTTTTAGACGCGATTATTAAGGCTAGACCTTCTAATTTGAAGGGACAATTCTTAAAGAGCATTACACTTGCCTCCACGATGGGCCCTGGTGTAAAGGTCAGCGTTGCGAAGTATTAAAAAGATACAATAATCGTTATGCGTATGAAGACCTCGTTTTGAAAAAAGCGGGGTCTTTTTAACACATAGGACTTGTGGTATAGGGGGAAGTACGTGGGTAAAAAAAGGGTGAGGAGAAAACGATCAGGGATACAACGGCATTTGTCTGTGTTTATGTTGTCATTTTCTCTAGTGCTGCTTGTGGGAATGGCTGTTATGATAGGGAGTTGGGCTGTCATTAAAAGTAGACAAGCAAAACAACAAAACAAAGAAGACCCTATTGTAATTGATTTTGTGTGGGATGGCAAACAGGCTGATGTGGAACAAGAACCGTCGCAAGAAGGTATTCAGAATACACAACAGACATCTGAACAAGAAACAGAACCAACACAGCAGACACAGGATATCCATAACCCAGATGGAACAGGACAAATTGATGCACAAGATGAGCAGTTGTATAGAGAGGCTGTGGAGCGTGGGGAAACTGTACGATTGGTGAACTGCGCAGATGAGTCTTCTGTGACTTTTGCATTTGCAGGTGATATTTTGTTGGATGATAAATATGCAATGATGTATAGCTATAAGGCACGTGGAAGTGATGCCAATGATACATTTGCAGGTGGATTGTTAGAGAGGATGCGCAGTGCAGATGTGTTTATGATTAACAATGAGTTTCCTTTTTCAGAGAGGGGAACGCCGACAGAAGGAAAACAGTTTACGTTTCGTGCAGCTCCTGCCAACATAGAACTGTATGACAAGATGGGGGTCGATATTGTATCGCTCGCAAACAACCATGCATACGATCATGGAGAGGAAGCACTTCTCGATACCTTTGCAGTGCTAGAAAATGCAGATATTCCCTATGTGGGAGCAGGACGGAATCTTGATGAGGCAAAAAAACCAGTGTATTTTATTGCTAATGGAATGAAGATTGCTGTGGTCAGTGCCACGCAAATTGAGCGCAATAGCACGCCAGATACTAAGGAAGCCACATCCACAAATGCTGGAGTATTGCGTTGTATGGACCCGACGACACTTCTTTCAGTCATAGCAGAGGCAAAACAAAACAGTGATTTTGTGATATTGTATATTCATTGGGGAACAGAGAGCCATGAGGAAATAGATCGCTATCAGGAGAAACAGGCGCCACTTTATGCCCAGGCGGGAGTGGATCTGATTATTGGAGATCATCCACATTGTCTACAGAAGTTGGATGTGGTGTCTGGTGTGCCAGTGGTGTATAGTCTCGGAAATTTTTGGTTTAATTCTAAGACCCAAGATACTTGTCTAGTAGAAGTTCGTATTGACCAAGGTGGTATCGCATCATTTCAGTTTATTCCATGTCGCCAGGAAAACAAGCGAACAACACAGCTTGATGGAGCAGACAAGGCGAGTGTGATAAGTTATATGAGAAGACTGTCTCCAAATGTTAAGATTGATGATGAAGGATATGTCACATTTGGATGATGAAAAGGGAGCAATTATGCATGGCTAAACTGTTACAAGCTCCTCGAATCAGATTTTGCAAGTTAGACAAAAAATGTGTTGACAATACTAGTAAAGATGTGGTATGGTGGTAAAGGTTGTAAAACCGTGCCGAAGACAGTAGGTGCTGGCATCCAGCGTAAGTGTATCGCCTACCGAGGAAAAGGTTTTTATGATGATTACTTTTCCTCTCGGATTATGTCAGATAAGGCATGGACGGGAGGTTTTTTATATCGTAAAACTCCTATCGGCAGGCTGCCTGGCAAGGCAGCTATACAAAATCTATAAGGAGGTAAGAAAATGGCAAAGATTGAATTAAAACAGCCAATCGTTGATGAGATTGCTGCTACTGTGAAGGATGCAGCTTCTGTAGTACTTATAAACTATAGCGGAATCACGGTTGCACAGGATACGGTACTTCGCAAGCAGTTCCGTGAGGCTGGTGTTACTTACAAGGTTTACAAGAATACTTTGATGACTCGTGCATTTAAGGGAACAGAGTTTGAAGGTCTGACAGAAAACCTTGAGGGAACCAATGCAATTGCTGTGAGCAAAAATGATGCTACAGCTCCCGCAAGAATTGTTAGTAAGTTTGCAAAAGAGTGTCCTGCGCTTGAGATTAAAGCCGGCGTAGTGGAGGGGACTGTTTATGATGCAAAGGGTATGGCAGTGATTGCTAATATTCCTTCGCGCGAAGAGCTTTTGGCAAAGTTTCTTGGAAGCATCCAATCACCTATTACAAACTTTGCGTGTGTGCTTAATCAGATTGCTGAGAAGGGTGGAGCAAGTGCCTGCGAGCCTGCACCAGCAGCAGAGGAAGCACCTGCGGCAGAGTAATCAGGATCACAACAAGTTATTATTTTTGTTTGAATGAAATTATTTATGGAGGGAAAAAAATCATGGCAAAGTTGACAACAGCAGAATTTATTGAAGCAATCAAAGAGCTTTCAGTTTTAGAGTTAAATGAGTTAGTAAAGGCTTGTGAGGAAGAGTTTGGCGTATCCGCAGCAGCAAATGTTGTAGTTGCAACTACAGGAGATGCAGCTCCAGTAGAGGAGAAGGATGAGTTTGACGTAGAGCTTACAGAGATCGGACCAAACAAAGTTAAGGTTATCAAGGTGATCCGTGAAGTGACTGGCCTTGGATTAAAGGAAGCTAAGGATTTGGTTGAAGGCGCACCAAAGGTTGTTAAGGAAGGTGCAAATAAGGCTGAGGCTGAAGATCTTAAGGCAAAGATCGAGGCTGAGGGTGCAAAGGTTACTTTGAAATAATAGTTAGAATTTTTAATGGTACGGTTCAGCTACCTATGGCTGAACTGTACCTTTTTATGCACAACCCCGTGCAGAGGAAATATGCCGTTATACGGCGCACGGGCGCGCAAGTAGGGAGAAGATGAATCTTCTCTACTTGGTTGCACATAGTACCAAAAAGAAAAATGTCAGTTAAAACTGACAAGTAGGGAAAGAAGTCTTCTCTACTTGATTAAAGGTCGGGAGAGTCGTATCCCGACCTTTCTTCACAAAGGTACATCAAATCTTTTATGCTATATAATCTAGTGCGATATTTTTGATAAGTTTTAGAATGAAATTAGACAAAAAAGAAAATGACTTCATTCTAAAACTTATTGAATTTTTTAATTTTCCAAATTTTGCGTTGACTAAAAAAAAAACTTGTGATAATATGTAATGTGCACTATTATGAAAAATTGCGCCTATAGAGCAGTGCGCATCTACCGGAGCTTGACAGTGGATAATTTGTGTTATAGTTAAGACGCCGGTGGTATTTTTGAATATAGATGTATATCATGAAGAACGGGGTGAAGTGTCATGGAAAAGAACAGAATACGTCCAGTGTTTTCCGGTAAAACAATGCGTATGAGTTATCAGAGGCAAGAAGAGGTTCTTGAGATGCCGAATCTGATCGAGGTCCAAAAGGATTCTTACAAGTGGTTCCTCGAAGAAGGGTTTCGGGAAGCTTTGGCCGATATCTCTCCAATCACAGATTACAGTGGTCGTTTAAGCCTGGAATTTGTAGACTATGTTTTAGCAGAGGATGAAATCAAGCATACAATCGAGGAGTGCAAGGAAAGGGATCTGACATATGAGGCCCCTGTTAAGATTAGAGTTCGGCTGCATAATAAAGAAAAAGAAGAAATCAGCGAACATGAGATTTTTATGGGTAATTTTCCTTTGATGACAGAGACAGGCACTTTTGTAATCAATGGTGCAGAGCGTGTTATTGTCAGCCAATTGGTACGTTCCCCCGGTATATATTATGGAATTGCGCATGACAAAATTGGAAAGAGACTGTTTTCCTGCACAGTGATACCAAACCGTGGTGCATGGCTTGAGTATGAAACGGATTCTAATGATGTTTTCTATGTTCGTGTAGATCGGACAAGAAAGGTTCCGATTACAGTATTTGTACGTGCATTGGGTGTAGGCACGAATGAGGAGATCCTTGAGCTGTTTGGAGATGAGCCAAAGATCCATGCCAGCTTTACGAAGGATACAGCAGAAAATTATCAGGAAGGCTTAAAAGAATTATACAGCAAGATTCGGCCAGGTGAACCATTTAGCTTGGACAGTGCAGAGAATTTAGTCAATGCTATGTTTTTTGATCCCAGAAGATATGATCTTGCAAAAGTGGGAAGATATAAATTTAACAAAAAGCTTTCTTTAAAGAATAGAATTAAGAATCAAATTTTGGCCGAGGATGTAGTAGATCCATTTAGCGGAGAGATTCTCGGACAAAAAGGGGATAAAGTCACAATGGAGATCGCAGATGTGATTCAAAATGCGGCAGTTCCCTTTGTGTGGATTCAGACTGAGGAACGACTTGTGAAAGTGTTGTCTAACATGATGGTAGACATCACAAATTTTGTGGATTGTGATCCAAAAAGTTTGGGTATTACAGAACCTGTGTATTTTCCGGCACTTCGTCGGATTCTTGAGGAGTATGCTGACAATCCAGAGGAACTGGCAGATGCCATTTCTGGAAATGTGCATGAGTTGATTCCCAAACATGTCACAAAGGAAGATATCTTAGCTTCCATCAATTATAATATGCATTTGGAGTATGGACTTGGTAACAGTGATGATATTGACCATCTTGGCAATAGACGTATCAGGGCTGTGGGAGAGTTGCTCCAAAATCAGTATCGTATTGGTTTGTCGCGTATGGAGCGTGTGGTGCGTGAGAGAATGACAACTCATGATTCGGATGATGTGTCGCCTCAGGCATTGATTAATATCAAACCAGTACAGGCTGCTATCAAAGAATTTTTTGGTTCTTCTCAGTTGTCACAGTTTATGGATCAGAATAATCCTTTAGGAGAGCTGACGCACAAGAGACGTCTCTCTGCATTAGGACCTGGTGGATTGTCAAGAGACCGCGCTGGATTTGAGGTGCGTGATGTACACTATTCACATTATGGTAGAATGTGTCCTATCGAGACACCAGAAGGACCAAATATTGGATTGATTAACTCTCTTGCATCATATGCAAGAATCAATGAATATGGATTTGTTGAGGCTCCATATAGAAAAATTGACAAGACCGATCCCAAAAATCCGCGTGTCACAGATGAGGTGGTCTATATGACTGCTGACGAGGAAGACAATTATCATGTGGCTCAGGCGAATGAGCAATTAGATGAGAATGGTTATTTTGTGAGAAATTCTGTATCAGGCCGTTATCTTGACGAGACACAAGAGTATCCAAAGAGTATGTTTGACTATATGGATGTGTCTCCAAAGATGGTATTTTCTGTAGCGACTGCTCTGATTCCATTCTTGCAAAATGACGACGCTAACCGTGCGCTTATGGGATCAAACATGCAGCGTCAGGCAGTGCCACTTCTGTTTACAGAAGCTCCAGTGGTTGGTACTGGTATCGAAGTGAAAGCTGCTGTTGACTCTGGTGTGTGTGTGGTGGCAAAGAAAGCGGGCACAATTACGTATGTGTCCTCCAAAATGATACGTGTAACGTATGATGATGGCGAAAAGGCTCAGTTTAAACTTCATAAATTTGAGAGAAGCAATCAGTCAAACTGCTATAATCAGAAGCCGATTGTATTTAAAGGAGATCATGTAGAGGCGGGCCAGGTGATTGCGGATGGAGCATCTACAAGTGGCGGTGAATTAGGCCTTGGAAAGAATCCGCTGATTGGATTTATGACTTGGGAAGGTTATAATTATGAGGATGCGGTACTTCTTAGCGAGCGTCTTGTCATGGAGGATGTGTATACCTCTATTCATATAGAAGAGTATGAGACAGATGCCCGTGATACCAAGTTAGGGCCGGAAGAAATTACGCGGGATGTTCCTGGTGTCGGTGATGATGCACTCAAAGATCTCGATGAGCGAGGAATTATTAGAATTGGTGCTGAAGTGCGTGCAGGAGATATCCTTGTAGGCAAAGTAACGCCAAAAGGAGAGACAGAGCTTACCGCAGAGGAGCGCTTGTTGCGTGCTATTTTTGGCGAGAAGGCGCGTGAGGTGCGAGATACATCGCTGAAGGTGCCACATGGAGAGTATGGCGTTGTGGTAGATGCAAAGGTATTTTCACGCGCAAACGGAGATACAGAATTGGCACCTGGTGTCAATCAGACAGTGCGCATTTATATTGCACAAAAAAGGAAAATTTCTGTCGGTGATAAGATGGCAGGCCGCCATGGAAATAAGGGTGTTGTTTCTAGAGTGTTACCAGTGGAGGATATGCCATATCTGCCAAATGGACGACCACTTGACATTGTACTAAATCCGTTAGGTGTGCCTTCGCGTATGAATATTGGACAGGTGCTTGAGATCCATCTTTCTCTGGCGGCAAGGGCTCTCGGGTTCAATGTGTCTACCCCTGTATTTGACGGTGCAAATGAGTTGGATATTATGAACACGTTAGAGCTTGCAAATGACTATGTTAATCTTTCGTGGGAAGAGTTTGAAGCCAAATATCAGCAGGAACTTTTGCCGGAGGTACTAGAGTATCTGTCAGAGCATCGTGAGCATCGTGAACTCTGGAAGGGAGTACCTATTTCGCGGGATGGAAAGGTACGACTTCGCGATGGAAGAACAGGAGAATACTTTGATAGTCCTGTCACAATTGGGCATATGCACTATCTGAAGTTGCATCATTTGGTAGATGACAAGATTCATGCGCGTTCTACAGGACCATATGGTATGGTTACACAACAGCCATTAGGAGGTAAAGCACAGTTTGGAGGCCAACGGTTTGGCGAGATGGAGGTGTGGGCACTCGAGGCATATGGTGCATCTCATACGCTGCAAGAGATTTTGACAGTGAAGTCCGATGATGTTGTTGGGCGTGTCAAGACATATGAAGCAATTATCAAAGGAGAGAATATTCCAGAACCAGGAATTCCAGAATCCTTTAAAGTATTGCTCAAGGAGTTGCAGTCTCTAGGACTAGATGTAAAAGTGTACGACGAGGACCGCAATGAGGTTGAGTTTAAAGAATCTGTTGAATATAGTGACACAGAGTTCCGTGTTGAGATGGAAGGGGACAATAAATACGATAATAGGGAAAACTTAGAAGGTTATCAGCAGAAGGAATTTGATATGGTAAGCGGAGATTTAGTTGACGCTGAGGATGATTTTGATGTTGATGACGACGAGTTTGACGATGACGAGTTTGACAGTGAGGATGGTTTTGACGATGACTTTGACGAGGAAGTCTGAAAAGGTTCATTGTTTTTATAAGTAACAATTCTGGAAGGAGTGCCAAAATGTCTGAGAATAAAATTGAACAAAGCCAGTCTATTTCTTTTGATGCGATCAAAATTGGTCTGGCTTCTCCTGAGAAAATCAGAGAGTGGTCAAGAGGTGAGGTAACAAAACCGGAAACCATCAACTACAGGACCTTAAAGCCTGAGCGTGATGGATTGTATTGTGAGAAGATATTTGGGCCTAGTAAGGACTGGGAATGTCACTGCGGCAAATATAAGAAAATCCGATATAAGGGAGTTATCTGCGATCGCTGTGGTGTTGAGGTTACAAAATCAAGTGTGCGTAGAGAGCGTATGGGGCACATTGAGCTCGCGGCACCTGTGTCTCATATCTGGTATTTTAAGGGGATTCCAAGTCGTATGGGATTGATCTTGGATTTGACGCCACGTGTGCTGGAAAAAGTGCTGTATTTTGCATCCTACATTGTGTTAGATCCATTAGAGACGGATCTCGAGTATAAGCAGGTATTGTCAGAGAAAGAGTATCAGGACAATGTAGAGAAATGGGGCAGAAATTTCCGCGTAGGAATGGGCGCAGAGGCGATCAAGGAATTACTTGTCGCAATCGACTTAGAAAGAGAGTGCGAGGAACTCTCTGCGGAACTAAAGAATGACAACACAAAAGGACAGAAGCGTGCAAAGATTGTAAAACGCCTTGAGGTTGTGGAATCATTTCGTGCTTCTGGAAACAGACCCGAGTGGATGATTATGGATACTATTCCTGTATTGCCACCAGATCTGCGACCAATGGTTCAGCTCGATGGCGGTCGATTCGCCACATCAGATTTAAATGATTTATATAGAAGGATTATCAACCGCAACAATCGTCTAAAGAGGCTTTTAGAGTTGGGAGCTCCCGATATTATTGTGCGCAACGAGAAGAGAATGCTTCAGGAAGCTGTCGATGCTTTGATTGACAATGGAAGACGTGGTCGTCCTGTAACAGGACCTGGCAATCGCGCACTCAAATCGTTGTCAGATATGTTAAAAGGAAAATCAGGACGGTTCCGTCAAAATCTACTCGGCAAACGTGTAGACTACTCAGGGCGTTCTGTTATCGTTGTGGGACCAGAGTTAAAGATATATCAATGTGGTTTACCAAAAGAGATGGCAATCGAGTTGTTTAAACCGTTTGTGATGAAAGAATTGGTATCCAGACAGATTTCTCAAAATATTAAGCATGCCAAGAAGTTGGTAGAGAAATTAGATCAAGCTGTGTGGGATGTGTTAGAGGAGGTTATCAAAGAGCATCCAGTGATGCTCAATCGTGCTCCAACACTGCACAGGCTCGGAATCCAGGCATTTGAGCCAATTCTTGTTGAAGGTAAAGCGATCAAGCTTCATCCGCTTGTGTGTACAGCATTTAACGCAGACTTTGATGGAGATCAGATGGCAGTGCATTTGCCTCTGTCTGTGGAGGCGCAGGCAGAATGTCGTTTCCTGTTGCTCTCACCCAATAACTTGTTGAAGCCTTCAGATGGTGGACCTGTTGCCGTTCCTTCTCAAGATATGGTTCTTGGAATATATTATCTGACTCAGGAGCGTCCAGGGGCATTGGGCGAAGGAAAATTCTTTAAAAATGTCAATGAGGCAATTTTGGCATATGAAAATAAAGCATGTACACTTCACTCACGGATCAAAGTGAGAGTTACAAAAGTATTGCCAGATGGCAGAGAATTGACAGGTGTTGTAGAGTCAACATTAGGACGTTTTATCTTTAATGAAATTTTGCCACAAGACTTAGAATTTGTAGATAGAAGCAAAGAGGAAAACTTGCTGCTTTTGGAAGTAGATTTTCATGTAGGCAAAAAGGGGTTAAAACAGATCCTTGAAAAGGTAATCAATATACATGGTGCGACTAGAACCGCGGAAGTTCTCGATAGTATCAAGGCAATGGGATATAAATATTCGACACGTGCAGCGATGACCGTTTCAATTTCTGACATGACTGTGCCAGCCGAGAAAGCGCAAATGCTTGCGGATGCACAGAAAATGGTTGACCGAATCACCATGAACTTTAGACGTGGATTAATGACAGACGAAGAGCGCTATAAGGCTGTGGTAGAAACCTGGAAAGAGACAGATGATAAGCTTACAGAGAAGCTGATTGGTGGTCTTGACAAGTATAATAACATCTTTATGATGGCCGATTCTGGTGCGCGTGGTTCCAATCAGCAGATTAAGCAGCTAGCAGGCATGCGTGGTTTGATGGCTGATACGACAGGGCGTACAATTGAGTTGCCAATCAAGTCCAATTTCCGTGAGGGATTAGACGTGTTGGAGTACTTTATGTCAGCACATGGCGCACGAAAAGGAATGTCAGATACGGCGTTACGTACAGCCGATTCTGGATATTTGACGCGGCGAATGGTTGACGTCTGCCAGGAACTGATTATTCGCGAAGTAGACTGCTGTGAGGGAAAAGACTTTATACCAGGTATGGAAGTTGCTGCCTTTATGGATGGCAAGGAGACTATAGAGGGATTAAAAGATAGAATTACAGGACGGTATTCTTGTGAAGATATCATGGATAGAGATGGCAACGTTCTTGTGAAACGCAATCATATGATTACACCCAGTCGTGCTGCTAAGATTTTGAGTAAGGGCGTTGACAAGAAAGGTGAACCAATTGAGAAGGTAAAGATTAGAAATATTCTTTGCTGCAAATCACATGTTGGTATCTGTGCAAAGTGTTATGGCGCCAATATGGCCACGGGTGAAGCTGTTCAGATTGGTGAGGCAGTAGGAATTATTGCAGCACAATCGATCGGTGAGCCTGGTACGCAGCTTACAATGAGAACATTCCACAGCGGTGGTGTTGCCGGTGATGATATCACACAAGGTCTTCCACGTGTAGAGGAGCTTTTTGAGGCGAGAAAGCCTAAGGGACTTGCAATCATTGCAGAGTTTGGTGGTACTGCGGTTATTAAGGATACCAAAAAGAAACGTGAGATCATTGTCTCCGATGGCATCAATGAGAAGACATATCTCATTCCATACGGATCTCGTATGAAGGTGACAGACGGACAAGAGATTGAGGCGGGTGATGAGCTTACAGAAGGTAGTGTCAATCCACATGATTTGTTAGAGATTAAGAAAATTGGTGCTGTTCAAAATTATTTGCTGCGTGAAGTACAGAGAGTGTATCGCTTGCAAGGCGTGGATATCGCAGATAAGCATATCGAGGTTATTGTTCGTCAGATGCTTAAGAAAAAGCGCATTGAGACGAGCGGTGATACAGAGTTCCTTCCAGGAACGTTAGTAGATGGTCTTGAGCTCGAGGATATTAATGAACAGTTGATTGCTGAGGGAAAACAACCTGCCGAGTCAAAGGATGTTATATTAGGTATTACAAAGGCAGCTCTTGCAACCAATTCATTTCTTTCTGCTGCTTCCTTCCAGGAGACTACAAAAGTATTGACAGAGGCGGCTATCAAAGGAAAGATCGATCCACTCATTGGCCTAAAGGAAAATGTAATTATCGGAAAATTGATTCCTGCTGGTACAGGTATGAGACGCTATAGAAATGTGAAATTAGACAATGATATAGAGTTAGATGATATGTTTGAACTTGATGCAGAAGAGGAAGAAGTACAGGCAGAGGTTGAGATTGCAACAGAGATTGCAGTGTCATCAGAAGAGATCGCAACCGTGACAGAAGAGGCAATACTTGTAACAGAGTAGTAGCTACAATAAAAATCTACATTCCAAAATTTTTTGGAATGTAGATTTTTTATTTGTATAAATTTTTTGAAATTTTGATGCATTATGATGCAAAAATGATGCAATGCTGTTTTATAATAAAAATCAGAATCACTTCTGTACATGTAGATTACAGATTCCACCAAGAGAGCGGTTTTTAGTGGAGTGTACTGTCGTATAGGATGAAGTGTTAGGGACAAAATACGGACAAGGTGGAAGATATGGTTAAGAGAAGAAAATATATTATTATAGTGATTGGCATTTGCGCAATTTTGTGGTGGTTGGTAGTTGGCAGATGGTATAGACCAAAAGTAGTGCTAGGACCTGAGAATGGACAAGATATTGTGCAGGAGATAGTGTCTCCTAAAAATTCCATTGACATCGTTTCTGAGGAGATAGAACCAGTAGTAGAGCAAGAGACAACTTCCTTAGAACAGACACAGCAGTACAAAAATGAAACAGAATTTTACAGGATGGCAAAAGAGCAAGGAATCGACCAGAAGGAGGCATCTATATATCTGCAAAAAGCAGAGGAGGCAAATCTTTTTGAAAATCATACGCTTGCTCTCACAGAAGTGATTATAGCAGATATGGACGGTAATGGGCAAAAGGATATGGCTGTGAGTGTGGATATGCCCGATTCGTATACATATGGAACAGGCTGTATTTATTTTTGTATGAATGAGGATGAACCATACTGCTTTCAGGATGAGGAATTTCCCTTTTTCTTTGGCAGTACGCTATCATGGGCGGATGTGGACAATGATGGAAACACAGAACTTTTGATTGAGACAGTGGGAACAGGCTGTGGAGCGGCAGGCGATTGGTACCATGCAATCCTAAAGTACAAAGGTCATAAGCTAGAGCGGATGAAGCTTCCCTATGATTCTAGATTGAGCTATGGTGGTGAGATTGAGGTAGTAATCAATATAGAAGCTCAAGAAAATACATATAGTGCATATGTGCCACACTTAGATGAAACTATTATATTTGAAGCACCTAATGCCAATATGCATATAAAAGAAGCACAGACAACAATTGTTGGAGGAAATGTAAGAGGATTTTTTGATGTACAGTGTGTGACTTATCAAGGAAGAAATGCACTGCAAGCAGTAGAGTATTTGTGTGGAGAGGGAGGCACAGTACACGCACTAGGAGTAGCTGTGTTTATCATTGAATGGGATGAGCAGGGAAATAGTTTTGTCGCGGACTGGTGGATTGTGTCTGAGTATGGAAAAGCAACCAAGTAAAAAATAATTATATATTGTATCATCTAAATCATAACAGTTTTATGACAGTTTTATGACAGTTTAATGCCTCTGTAGTAGTGTGAATACTACAGAGGCATTGTTAATTCGTATAATATTTGTAAATAAACACTATATCTATTTTAGTAATGTGTATTCTTCACAAAAATAACCTATAAAGTTTTATTTACTATGAAAGTCTTCAAATCCTTGCTGTAGGTCTGCGCACGTGCTGCGCTGACCGTATGAC
>CAJUHQ010000004.1:0-56245 GCA_910586095.1 uncultured Lachnospiraceae bacterium
GCGTGGTCCCGACCAGTATGCCTTCCCTGTGATATCCGACAAGATTGCCCAGATAACCGGCCAGCTGTCCCATATCCGTAATCGCAAAAATCACCCATGTTACAGGAATCAGCAGCACCGTATAGACATGCCCCAGCACAAGGCTTTTCTCCATCCACTTTCCGAAAGTCCGCTTTTCCAGCGAAATCAGCAGAAAAAAAACAATGCCCCAAAGAACAAAATTCCATGCCGCGCCGTGCCACAGCCCGGTAAGCGCCCAGACCACAAGTAAATTGCATATCGTCCGCCCGTTTCCCTTCCTGCTGCCGCCCAGAGGAATGTAGACATACTCTTTGAACCAGCTTCCCAGTGTCATATGCCACCTTCTCCAAAATTCCGACAGAGATCTCGAAGTGTACGGATGATCGAAATTGCGGGGAATGGAAAATCCCAGCATCTTACCGAGTCCCATAGCCATCACGGAATATCCCCAGAAATCAAAATAGATCTGAAAAGAATAGGCAAACGCGCCCAGCCATGCCACAAGTGGATGCAGCCTGCCCGCTCCCGCCGTCATAATCAGATTCCAGAGTGTACCGATCTGGTTTGCCAGAAGCACCTTCAGTCCAAGCCCGAGCGTGAACAGCTTCAGCCCGTTCTCCAGATCTCTGATCCGCACACGCCTGCCCTCCATCCGCTCTGCCACCTCTCCATAACGGACAATAGGGCCTGCTATCAGCTGGGGAAACATACAGATATAGGTGGCAAAGGAAAGCAGTCCCGCGCGCGTCTCTATGGTTCCCCGATAACAGTCAATCTGATAGGAGATCATCTGAAACGTATAAAAGCTGATTCCGAGCGGCAGTGCAAGCGAAAGCAGAGGCAAAAATCCTTTTCCTGCGGCCGCATTGATGCTCCCTGCGGCAAAATCCCAGTATTTAAACACAAACAGTACACTCAGATCAAGTGCGATAACAAGTATGATCGCCCGTTTCCGCCTTCGTGCCGCCTTTTTTTTACGGTTCGACTGCGGATAACGCGGTTCCCAGAACATATAACGGGTGAAACCATAATTTACCAGGACAGACAAAAGAAGCAGCAGAACGAAAAACGGTTCTCCCACTCCATAGAAGATCAGGCTCCCTGTCAGAAGTACGATATTGCGATATTTAGGAAACATCAGATAGATTATAATAAAAATCGGCAGAAACCGAAACAAAAATCCCACACTGGAAAATAACATCGAAAGAACTCCCTACGCTAACATACACAATGAAGTAGTTTATCTCCTGTAAAAATCTACATTTAGTATATTCCAGGCAGAATCATTTGGCAAGTCTATAATATGGCATAAAATAAAATTAAGAAATTACAAAGATTTGCGAAGCCCTTTCGGATAATGGTTTTTGATCTGCCCTCCCGAAGCCTTTCCAAAACCAAGTGTATATCCCTGGAAGGTAAGCGCCATCCACCCTTTCTCGTCTCCACAGGCAATGCTCTCTCCGCGCATATAAGCAGACGCTTCCTGCTCCGTAAGGGCATAGACACGCCCGCAGTCCCCTGGCAATAGAGCACGCGCCAGCGCATGAGCCGGCTCAAAGCGGTTCTTTTTCTCCGTCACAAGCTGCAGTCCCGGCCGCAAAACTTTGATTCCTGTCAGGGAAATCATTTCTCCTGGTACAAGATAAACCTGATCCCCGAAACGGATCATCTGTCCCGGATGCCGCGCCATCCACGCGCCGTCAATCTCCAGTTCCTCCTGCAGGAAGCTTTCTATTAGTTTACATAACTTTTTCTCTCCGGCAATCTGCCAGATTCTATTTCCCAGAGCTGTATTTTTCTCCACGCCCGTCTGTGCCGCACATTTCCGCGTTCCTTCTGGCGCGGCCGGTTCCCGCGCGTCCGTCTGCTGCCCGCACTTGCGCAGTCTGGCAATATAATGCCCCTCTCCCCGGATCAGATGCGGCCAGAGCCGCAATGTATGCTCTATCCCCGCCCCCGGCTGTGAAATCCAGTCTAGCCGCCCCGGAGAAAGAATGTCCCTCAGTGCTGTCTCTTCTATCGTATATTCCTCATGCTCCCGCAAAAATGCGCTGATGGTACCCTCATTTTCTTCTGGTGAAAAAGTACAGGTGGAATACACCAGCACACCGCCCGGCTTTACCATCTTCGCCGCTTCCTCCAGAATCAATGCCTGTCTTTCGGCGCACATCTGCACATTCTCCAGACTCCACTCCTCTCTGGCCGCCTCCTCCTTGCGGAACATCCCTTCCCCGGAACAGGGCGCATCCACCAGAACCCGGTCAAAAAATGACGGGAACAGGGCCGCCATGCGTTCCGGCTTCTCACTGCAGACAACACAGCCCGCCACACCCATCCGCTCCACATTCTGGGACAGGATGCGGGCCCGCTCCCCGATGATCTCATTGGAAACCAATAGTCCCTGTCCCTGCATCCGCCCCGCGATCTGTGTACTCTTTCCGCCCGGCGCCGCACACAGATCGAGGATCCGCTCGCCCGGCTCTGGCGCAAGCACTTCCACCGCCGCCATGGCGGAGGGCTCCTGAATATAGTAAGCTCCCGCCTCGTGAAACACATGGCGCCCCGGCTGCGCCGCCGCATCATAATAAAACCCTTCCCGCGCCCAGGAAATCTTTTCCAGCGGAAAGGGCATTACCCCGACAAAATTTTCTTCTGTGCCTTTTAACAGGTTACATCTGAGCCCATACTGCCGGGCCTGTCCGTAACTCTCCTCAAAGGCTTCATATTCCCCGCCAAGGAGCCTCTGCATCCTCTCTGCAAAGGCTCCCGGCAGAGCCGTTATCGTTTCTCTCATGTCGTTTCTCCAGCCTGTACATGTTGCCCGTAAACCCGCTTCTAAACACCTGCTGCCTCCCGAAGCGGTTTATGGCGTCAACGCCCCTCCGAAGAATGCCTTCTGTTCTTCAGTCACCAGGACACGGAGCGGTTTTTCCTGCTCCTTACTGCGGCCAAGCTTCGCCATAAATCTTCCGTAAGCCTTAAATCCGCCGCTTGGGATCATCTGGATCTTCACGCGGCCAATCTCTGCCAGCTCCCTGTCTCTCTTATAGCCAAAGCTGCTCTCCATCAGACATTCGTCCAGAATTTCTTCCGCGTTATCGGGCAGCTTCCCTTCCGTCAGCTCCAGATATAACATGTACCGCGGTTTCTGTTTCGCGTAATCGCCGTCCACGCAGAAACCTTCCGCCGCACACCCTGCTCTCATCTGGAACTTGCGCATGGCGTTCTCCAGCTGGCGCACATTCATCTTTTCATCCGCAATATTGATCACCTGGCTCTTTCGATAGCAGACCCGCACAATCGGCGCCTGCCCCTCAAAACCGACTACCTCCACCACATCACCGATCGCATAGCGGTAAGCCCCCGAAAAAGTGGTAACCAGCAGTTCATATTTAGAACCCACTTCCACATCACGGATCGTATAAATTCTTTCCCCTTCCCCGGTTTCTGGAACAAACTCATAAAAACAGGTGTCCGGCAGAAGCGTGTAGTAAGCGTCCTCCTCGTTAAAGCTTCCAGCTATACCAAAACAGCCTTCTGACGACGCATATGTAAAATAGTGGATCGGCAGATCGTCAACATACACACAAAGCTTGTCCATATATGGCTTAAACATACTGCCGCCGATCATCTGACCGTATTTCATCTCCGGCCAGATTTTCTTAACCAGCCCGTTCTCCAGTCCTTCCTGCGGGATCGCGCGAAGCTCCTGCGCCCGCCCCGGATCCGCCGGCAGGTGTTCCTTCAGATAAGCCTCCCATTCATGGCTCACCAGAAAACAATCGCTGATCTCCCCCGTCTCGATATCCGACAAAAAGGCATTCCAGTTCTCCACCAGAAACCGCAGCACCCCGACTACCCGGTTTACAAAGACACCGTGAATCGCCGTCACATCCCTGCATGCAAGCGCAAAGCGCAGTTTCACATAGAGCAGGTCTTCCAGCGTATGCTTAGGAAACAGCACCTCCTCCGGCGCCGTAAAACGGTCGAAATCCAGTTCCCCCTTCGCCTCCAGGTAACGGTGAAGTACGCCCGCCCGGACACCGCTCATGGTGCCGTCCGGCATAAAGTCACGACGGAACTCTCCAACATTGAAAATCCTGCCAAACAGCTCTTCATCCGAAGCGCCCGGTATCTGCCTGCGGATTATCTCCCGGCACAGATCCTGCCAGTAAAATTTCTGTCTCAGAATATCCTTCTCAACGATCGGCACATACTTAGGCGAGTCTGTGCTCCCGGAACTGATGCAGTAATACACCGGCCTTTCCATGGTAAGAAGTCCTTCTTCTCCGTTTACCTGCCGCTCAATAATGGTCTCATAATCATAATGAAAGGTGATGGGCAGTTCCTTCTGATACTCTTCTATCGAATGAATATCATCAAATCCAAACAGTTTTCCGTACTCAGTATCCTTATTCTCCGTAAGCCTGTCCAGCAGAAATTTTTCCTGCTCTGCCACCGCATTGCTGCACAATTCCTTAAAACAGGTTATTGCATCCGCCTTCCCTTCTCCTACCCCCATTGTAACCTCCTTCGCATTACCCACCGCATTTTCCCATAAATACGGTGCAGATACTGACATTATATGCGATTTTTCCTATAAAATCAATAGAGTTAACACGCCGCAAATGTTTTCCCCACACTTTTTATTGCGCATTTTCCGCAAACCCGCTATAATAGCAGATGATTTAACTATTTAACAGACTAAAGCAAAAGATGAGGAGGAAATCTATGACATCGCAGATTTGTATTATCATTGCCATCGTTGCCTATCTCGGCATGATGATTTACATCGGCATCACCTATTCCAAGAAAAATACACAGGCCGCAGAATTTTATCTGGGCGGCCGCAAGCTCGGCCCGCTGGTCACCGCCATGAGCGCAGAGGCATCCGATATGAGCAGCTATCTCCTGATGGGACTGCCCGGCCTTGCCTATATCGCCGGCCTTGCGGAAGTGGGCTGGACCGCTATCGGACTTGCCATCGGCACATACTTAAACTGGCTTCTGGTGTCCAAACGGATCCGCCGCTACTCCAGCCGGATCGGTTCTTTCACCATCCCGGAGTTTTTCGCTAAGAGATATGGCGATGACAGGCATCTTCTGACCTGTATCGCCGCCGTTATCATCGTCATCTTTTTCGTGCCGTACACCGCTTCCGGGTTTGCGGCATGTGGTAAGCTTTTCAGCACACTCTTCGGTATGAACTATATTGCAGCCATGCTCTTAAGCGCGGCTGTCATCGTCATCTACTGTACGCTTGGCGGTTTTCTCGCCGTGAGCACCACCGACCTGATCCAGGGCATCACCATGACCATCGCCCTGCTCATTGTAGTCGGCTTCGGCGCTGTCGTGACAGGCGGTTTCGGAAGCGTCACGGACGCCGTAAGCAGCCTCCCCGGTTATCTGAGTCTGGTACAGAGCTACTCCGCCCAGACCGGCGCGGCCGCTCCCTACACGCCTCTGATGATTGTGTCCACGCTGGCCTGGGGGCTTGGCTATTTCGGCATGCCCCACATCCTGCTGCGCTTTATGGCGATCGAAGATGAAAATAAACTGACGCTTTCCAGAAGAATCGCCACCGTGTGGGTGGTGATCTCCATGTCCATCGCCGTACTGATCGGCGTGGTGGGCTACAGCCTCTCCCAGGCGGGCATCATCCCTGTACTGGAAGGCAGCAACTCCGAGACCGTCATTATCCAGATTGCTTCCGTGCTCAGCACCCACGGCGTCATCCCCGCATTAATCGCCGGCGTTATCCTGGCAGGTATCCTGGCCGCTACCATGTCCACCGCAGATTCCCAGCTTCTGGCCGCAGCGTCCAGCATCTCGCAGAATCTGGTACAGGACTTTGGCCGGAAAAAGCTGGACACAAAAACCTCCCTGCTCATTGCCAGACTCACGGTCATTGCCATCTCCCTGATCGCCGTCTTTATCGCGCAGGATCCCGACAGTTCCGTCTTCGGCATTGTCTCCTTCGCCTGGGCCGGCTTCGGCGCGGCTTTCGGCCCGGTGGTGCTTCTGGCGCTGTTCTGGAAACGTTCCAACAGGCAGGGCGCGCTTGCCGGCATGATTGCAGGCGGTATTATGGTATTTGTCTGGAAATACGGGGTCGCAAAGCTGGGCGGCGCATTCGCCATCTACGAACTGCTTCCCGCCTTTGTCATCGCTCTTCTTGTCAATGTGGCAGTATCCCTGCTGACAAAAGCGCCGGATGAAAGTCTTGTGCGCATCTTCGACGAAGTTAACGCAAAATAAATAACACTTCCTATGCATCAGATACGAATATCAGAAACACGGTTTCTTCGGAGACCGTGTTATTTTATATCTATTAACAGATTTCATGTCATATACTTTTTATGTAAAATATAAATTATTTTTGCTTTTTTTTCGAATTATTTGTATAAATTACTTAACAATAATTGACTAACTGCATTTTTTTGTTTATAATTTTATTGATATTATAATATTTTAAAAAAACTTAAACTTTTTGCTTTCTGGAGGAAAAAAACTTGCTTCACATCACTTCACTTAACGATGGTTTAGATATTTTTAAAGCGCTCGGCTCCGATGTCCGCATCGAGATTTTAAATATTCTTCTGGATAACAACAGCATGAGCATGAATGAACTGGCATCCCGGCTGAATATCACAAACGGCGCGCTGACCAGCCACATCAAAAAGCTGGAAAGCTGCGGGCTGATCTCCATTTCCAGTGAGTCCGCCGGACACGGCAACCAGAAGATCTGCTCGGTTCATCTGGACAAGATTCTGATCGATTTAGAGCGGCAGGAAGATATTCTGAATGTCTACAGCACGGATATCAAAGTCGGTCATTACTCTGTCTACCGCATCTGTCCCACCTGCGGTCTCGCCTCGGACAAGGCCATTATCGGTGAAGTGGATGACTCCCGCTATTTTGACCATCCCGACCGCTACAGTGCAGACATTCTCTGGTTTACCAAGGGGTTTGTGGAGTACAATATTCCCAACTTCATCCCCAGTTTCCAGAAAATCACCCAGCTCACGATTTCAGCGGAGTTGAGTTCCGAGGCTCCTGGCGTCAACAATGTGTGGCCCTCTGACATCTCCTTTTACCTAAATGACGTGTGCATCGGCAACTGGCTCTCCCCGGGAGATTTCGGTGACTCCAGAGGGCTTTTCACACCCGACTGGTGGTTTCCCAACTGGAACCAGTACGGCCTGCTTAAACTGCTCGTGATCAATCGGAAAGGAACCTTCATCGACGGCCTCAAGATCTCTGACGTGACCATCGACAGCTTTCATCTGGATTTCCGCAGCAGTCTCCGTTTCCGGCTTGCCGTGGACGACGACGCAGAACATGTTGGCGGCCTGACCATCTTCGGCAAAACATTCGGCAACTACGGACAGGACATCAAGGTAAATATCCACTATTCTCCCATGGAGGAGGGCGAGTAGTCATTGTTCCTCTATTACAGATCCGAAATGCACTAGCAAGCGCCTGCAGGACTCTCCCGCAGGCGCTTTTCTTGTCTATATTCCGGCTGAAATATGTCTTTTCAATATTGTGATTCCGTCAGTCTTTCGGTCACTCGTACTTCACACCCCAGACACTCTCGTTATTGCCCACAGCGCTGAAAGTCATAACCTGGGTTCCCGCCTCATCGTTCATCTGGCAGAACACGCCGCTGTAAT
Source organism: uncultured Lachnospiraceae bacterium (assembly GCA_910586095.1). Classification (GTDB taxonomy): domain Bacteria; phylum Bacillota; class Clostridia; order Lachnospirales; family Lachnospiraceae; genus COE1. The sequence continues at coordinate 7,698 of CAJUHQ010000004.1, forward strand.
CCTTGCCGTCACAGGACACCTTCATATAACATGTGCCGTCCTTCATCTCCCAGTTTCCTTCCACGCCGTCACCGTACACCTGTCCGCTCTCATCCAGATACAGGATAAAGGGCTGGGCAATCTCAGCGTCAATGCCGGTTCCCTGATTGATCACATAGTATCTGCCTGCCACCGCTGCCTTATCATAACCGCTTTCAGACACGGTCTCGCCGTCTGTCGCATAGGGCAGCATACAGGGCCATCCCTCCTCATTGACAATAAACTGGTGCACCCTCGGCTCATGTTCTTCCGTCTTATTGTCAAAACGGGTATGGTTTACGATGTACTTTTTGCCATCCTCATCGACAAAGGCGGAATTGTGGCCTGTCGCCATATACGCCATCTCCAGGCTTGGCAGGAAATAGTTGCCGGAAAGCTTCAGTCCGTAAGGATAATGTTCCGGGTTGTTCGTGTCCATAGGGTATTCCCCGTTCATATCCACATAATCCCCGTCTATGGTCTCCGAGCGGAAAACGCGGATCTGGTAGCCGCCCTCTCTCGTCAGGCCGCCGTAAGATACAAAGAGGTAATAATATCCGCTCTCCTCATCGTAGAGGATATAAGGCGCCTCGATGGAGCTGTGATTGCCGCCAAGCAGCCGTTTCCCGAAGTAAGGGTCTACCCGCTTAGCCTCATCTTCCTCGGGGTGAATCACCTCGCCGGTTGTCTTGTCAAGCTCCAGAAGGTACATGCCGCCCGACCAGGAACCGTATACCATCCACAACCTTCCCTCCCCGTCGTAAAGCACCGTGGGGTCGATGGCATTGGGAAATTTGTTGAAGTTATATTCATTGCTCTTTTTGATATATCTGTCTTTGGCCGTATCCCGGTCAACATATTCCGTCACATCCGTTGCATCCAGCGTCTCCGCCGTAAACCCGGAATAGATCAGCGCGCCCTTCCACTCGTAAGGCCCCTCGATCTTTTCGCTGGTGGCATAGCACAGATTTGACGCGTTCCAGGTGGAGGTGGTACAGAAATACAAATAGTACAGCCCCGCATCCTCGTTGTAAATCACGTCCGGCGCCCACACATGCCATTTGCGGTCATCGGTGGGGATCAGGCTCTTCTTGCTGCCGGAGTAAGCAAATGCTTCTTCATTCGCCATCAGCTCATAATAAATCGAATCCTTCACCTTATAACCGTCCCCCAGGGATGTCCAGGTGCGCAGATCCTCCGACACCGCCGTGGACATGTGGGAACCGAATATGTAATACTTGCCATCCACCTTGTAAATAGAAGGATCGTGAACACTAACGCCCGCATCAATTCCTGCTGTTTTAATCCCATCATAGCTTACCGTAAAATCAAGATCTGCAGGCAGTTCTCCCACACCGCTCTCCTCCTCCGTGACCGATGCCGATTCCCCGCTCTCCTGTGTCTCTCCGCCTGCACCGTCGTTTTCCACTGCCTGCGTGCCCGCGTCCTTTGAAGAACCACACGCTGTAAGGCCAAACGCCAGCAGGAGGCTCAATGCGCATAACGCCCCGTTTCTCCTTCTCATCCCTTACCCTCCGTTCCGAGACGTCCCCGGCATACTATGCCGCTTCTGTCCGTCCCTGCTTCCTTTCCTGTTGTTTCCTAAAACAATCCAGACCGCTGACTCAGCAAACATCGCAAAAGACAGCAAGAACTGTTTTCTCTAATAAAACTATAACAGAGAGTCGATGGTTATTCAATATTTAATTTATATTATTTTAAAATATTTTAGTATTTTATGTTTCCATTTTCTATTCTCCGACCGCAATATCAATCTTGCGTAGTTTCTCCAGAAGAATTTCCTCTTCTGTGGGCAGATCCTCCGAGCTTTCAATCTGCTGGCGCACCTGCCACATCTGTTCGTCAATGGACGCAATCTGCTCCGCACATGTAGTCAGGCTCCTCACGATCTCCGCCTGATTGGGAACCTCCTGCTTGTATTTGAGCTGGTGCTCCAGACTTGCCCAAAAGTCCATGGCAATGGTGCGAATCTGCACCTCCACCGCCATCTCTCTTGTCTGATCGGAGAAGAACACCGGCACGCTCACGATCATATGGTAACTGCGGTATCCGTTGGGTTTCGGGTTCCTGATATAATCCTTCCTGCGGATCACCGTAATGTCGTCCTGCTGGGCAAGCGCCTGCGCCAGCACATAAATATCATCCACATAGGAGCAGACCACCCGTATTCCGGCCACATCGTGAAGATTCTCCTCCACATTTTCCACCGTAAAAGGAAGTCCTCTGCGGTTCAGCTTCTCCATAATGCTCGCGCTGCTCTTTAAACGGGAATTTATGGAAGTAATCGGATTGCGCTGATACCGCACATTAAACTCAGAGTTTAGGACATCAAACTTCGTCCGTACCTCCTTGATTGCACAACTGTAGCGCATACGCATCTCCTTATAATCGACCATCGTTCCCGCCATCTTCCGGCGCTGTTCATAAATTTCCTTGTCCACCTTGGGAATCACCATCATCTGATTCTCCTCGGCATCAAATCCCAACTCATCCAATGGGAAAAATGGATTTCCACTCATCTGTCTGACCTCCGTTCATTTCCCTAATATATACCGAATACCGAGGAAAAACAAGGAAAGAATTATTAACTTTTTATTAGAATTTTGGTAAATTCTGTGACAGCAGCGAGGCGCATCATATTTGACTTTCCGCATAAATTTACTATATAATAGGAAGAACTGGTTATGATCATCAAAAAAGCGCTGCGGCTGCAACGGTAATCCCTCCTGCACCGCTTATGCTTTGGAACGGAGATATTATGCAGTACAGAAAAATGAAAGACGGTACAGAAGTGTCGATTCTCGGCTACGGCTGCATGCGCTTTACCGGCGCGGGCACAAAGATCAATCTTGAAAAGGCTGAGAAAGAAATTATGCTGGCCATAAAAAACGGCGTTAACTACTTTGACACCGCTTACATATACGGCGGCAGCGAGGAAGCTCTCGGCACAATCCTGGAACGGAATCACTGCCGGGATCAGGTCTATATTGCAGACAAACTCCCCTATTATCTTCTCAAAAATGCATCCTCCATCGAGAAACTCTTTCAGGAGCAGCTCAGACGCCTGCGGACGGATCACATTGACTTTTATCTGATGCATATGCTTTTCGATTTAGAAGTCTGGAACCGGCTGAAAACCATCGGCATCGAAGAATGGATTGCCGAAAAAAAGAAGACCGACGCGATCCGCAATATCGGTTTTTCATTCCACGGCGATACCAGCACCTTTCAGGCTCTTGTAGACGCCTACGACTGGGATTTCTGCCAGATCCAGTACAATTATCTGGATGAACACACCCAGGCAGGAAGAACGGGCCTTCGCTACGCTGCCGGCAAAGGCATTCCTGTCGTTATCATGGAGCCTCTGCGGGGCGGCAGGCTGATTACTGCCCTGCCGGAAGCCGTCGAAAAAGCTTTTGCGGAGTATCCGATTAAGCGTACCCCCGCACAGTGGGCTTTTCACTGGCTCTGGGATCAGCCAGAGGTCACCTGTGTCCTCTCCGGCATGAATTCCCAGGAGATGGTTCTGGAAAACACAAATGCGGCAGACGAAGCCGGTATCGGCAGCTTCACACAGGAAGACCACAGCCTGATTGATACGGTGCGCACCAAAATCAACCAGAATCTCAAGGTCGGCTGTACCGGCTGCGGCTACTGTATGCCCTGCCCTCACGGCGTGGACATTCCTACCGCCTTCCGCTGCTACAACCAGAGCGCCATGCACAAAAAAATCAGCGCCATGTTGGAATATATCCAGATTACGTCCCTCAAAAAGGACGCCACTTCCATGAATAACTGCACCAAATGCGGCGCCTGTGAGAAACACTGCCCCCAGCACATCGAGATCCGAAAAGAACTGCAGAACGCAAAAAAGGCCTTGCAGCCTTTTTATATACGCGCCGTCCTGAAGCTTGTCAACAGACTTGTCAAACGGTAAGCGTTTACTTTTTTCCAAGCATACTATAATTTCCTGTGGCATCATAGGAATCCAGCAGATAATGATTTTCAGCCTGCATGGAGAGCATCGCCTCCCTGTCTGCGGCCTGCCGGGTTCCTTTTGTTTTATTCTTTGCCGCTTCTTTCCTCATCTGTTTAAGCGGTATGTTCGCCGCTTTTTCTTTCTGCCTCTGATACGCTTCCCGCAGACGCGCCGCGCTCTCCCTCAGACGGTTGCGGATATTTCCCCGTCCCGACTGCGCAACGGTGGTGTTTTCCTTCTGCGCCTGTTCCTGCTCCTGCCTTTCCTTTTCCGGCCCGTCCACACCGGCTGCCGTCACCGTATTTTCAGCGGCATGCGTTTCAGCCAGAGCCATGCTCTGCAGCGCAGCCCGGGCAGTCTCTCCCGCGTGCTCCCGTCCTGCCATTCCACGCGCAGATATACTTGCGCCGTCACGGCCGTCTCCTCTTTCGGATATGTTTGCAGTCAGAGACTTCTCCAGACCGAAGCCAAGACGCAGCCTTGCGTCCGTGCTGCGCTGCGCCAGATCAAATCCAATTCCTTCCCCCTCCTTCTGCGTCTGTGCCGCAGGCATGGGAGCTGATGCCCCACCCTGCTTCACCTTCGTTCCAGGCAGCACATGATTGGAGTATGGTTCGTGGAAATGCGAAGATTTCCACTTGATTACATGGTATTTGACATGATAGTCTTCGTTCTGCTGTACCCAGTTTATATGCTTCATTCTGATACCCGTCTTCGCCGGATGCCTTAATCATTGCAAGGCCTTTTTACAATGATCTTACTGTCCGCTATCTGCGATAATTAAAATAGCTGCCCGAGCTTCTTCTGCCGCTGCTATAGAGATTTGCCCTGTCAAAAGGACTGTAAGTGCTGCTCTTCTCCGCCTCTATATTCTGCTCTGCCGTAGCCGCCACAGAGCCTGCCTTCGCCGCTGCTTTCGAGGGAAATCCGTTTCCACCCCACACCTTTTCCAGCGTATCCACGTCCGCCGCTGCCAGCTTTTTTTCATCCACAACGAGCGTGCCGTCCGCCTTTCTGATTACGCCGGTGAGCTCCAGATCCCGTTCCGCCATGTTGGACATACTGCTTAACTGGGTCAGAAACACCTTGTCAGACCTGGTTCCCGACTCCTCCAGATCTTTTAACATGTTGTTATACTGGTTGACAAAGCTCTTCACATCCGAAACGATCTGATCCGTGCTGCCGCTCTCTCTTGCCTTATCGTAAATGGAATCCTCTTTTTTGCTCTTTAAAGCATCCGCGTACTCACCGACCTGCTTGGCATGATACTGCATGTCATAATAAAACTTCTGGGATTTCTGGGAAGAAGTGATAAAATTTCTGTTTCCCACACTGTTAGTGTCCTTCGTATTTCCCAGAAGACTGGCCAGTCTGCCGCCACGACGGCCTGCGTTGCTGCGGCTCAATGCACTCTGTAAGAGCGACGAATATGAACCTTTCTCGTTCTTTTTGTAATTTACCATGCCATTTCCGTAGTTTCTGGTAACTCTCATATTGATTTCCCCCTATGTCTATTTTTCTGGTTCTATCTCATATATCGGCCCGACCCATGTTTCGTTAACCCTGCCTGTCATGAACCGTCTCACAATTGTATCAAACGGTTTCCTTATTTCTGTACACTTTCACTGCAGCGTCTGGCAAATTCCGCATACTTCTGCTTGGACAGATAAACCTTATCTCCACTGACCAGCGTAATACTGGTATTGTCATAACCGCTGACTGCCGAGAGCGCCACCAGATACCCTCTGTGGCATCGGAAAAAGGCTTCGCCGAGCACCTCCTCCAAATGGTTCATCCGCTCGTAATACGCAATCTCCTCTTTCTTCGTATGCAGGATCACCTTTCTGCCGCTGTTCTCCGCATAGAGAATGTCCTCTACCGGCACCCTTCGATGCCCGCCCGCAGTCTTCACGAGAAGAATCTTCGGTGTGCCTGCCCGCTTTTCCACCTCTTTCACCGCACGGTTCAGAACACTTTTCAGTTTCTCCTGATCCACAGGCTTCATCAGATAATGAAACGCTCCCACATCGAAAGCCTGAAACACCTGCCCCTTTATCCCTGTCACAAAGATCAGAATGACATCAGACAACGCCCGCAGTTTCTTCGCCGTCTCCATGCCATTCATCCCTTCCATCGCTATATCCAGTAATACGATATCCGGCTGGTATCCTCCCTTCACAGCCTCTATCAGCTTCGTCCCTGAATCAAATTCACTGGTCTGCGCCCCTGAAAACTCGTTGTCGAGTAAGGTTCGAATCCTTTCTCTCCCTCTCGTCTCTTCATCGCAAATCGCAATTCTCATCTTATTCTCTTATGCCTCTCTTGCCGTCTGTCCTTTCCGCTAAATTTCCTCGTCTACCTCAATACCCTTGATGTCTGCCTCAATCAGCTTCAGCTTTTGCAGAATATCCTTGATCTCAGCCTTCACGGAATCGCCAGCCCCGGCTACATTCATGCCGGCCTCGGACATATCTTTCAGGAAAGCGGCTTCCTCCCTGGCATTCTTTTCCTGCGCCCTCTGCGCTTCTTCCGCCTCGTGACTCTCCTCTCGGGCCTCGTCGATTCTGGCTTCCATCAGTTCTTTCTGCTCCTTTCGAAGCTCAATCTTCTCCTCCTCGGCCTCCTTCTCTTCCGCCTTCTCCTCTTCCTCCTCGCGCGTCTCCTCGTAAGACTCGTCTACGTGATCCTTAGCCTCGTCCATAAGCATGCCCTGAATATCTTTACCGGCCTGCTCCATCACCTTCTCGGCATTGTTCTGGGCATCCTCCATCTCGTGATGTTTCAGACGTTCCCGCTTGATGGATCTGATCGCGCCGTAATACGACTTAATAGCCGATTCCGCCTTGCCGGCACGAATCCTAAATATCTGTTCCTCGCCGTCAATTTCGAGGCATTTCTGCTGATATTCTGTCAACGGTCCGCCTTCTAATTCCTTCAGTCTCTTACGCTCTTCTTCCGTAAAATCTAAATCTGCAAATTCACGATTCCCGGGATAATGCCGGCGCTCCAGAAGCTCCAGATCCTTCTGCTCCTGAGAATCCTTCTCCACGCCATAGCCTTCCCGCAGATTTTCCTTTCTTTCTCTGCATTCCAGAATTCTATCACGATTCACCAGAATCTCTTTTTTCTGCTCCTCTGCAAGCCCATCGTACTCCGCTATGCTCTGATCCGTCTTACGGTCCGTGTCCCAGGCGTTCTGCACAAACTTCATGGCCTGTCTCTGTGCCTCCCGCCTGCGAATGGTGATGGGATCCTTATGCAGTGAAAGATCTCCTGCAAAGATAACCGTTTTCTTCTGCTGCTTCGCCGCTTTGCATCCGTCTTCCACAGCCCCTTTCTCCTGTGTCTGGAGATTCGTCTGTATCATCTGACTTTCATTGCTTCCCGTCTTAATCTGCATCTCCGATCCCCCTTATCTGATAACGAATAGATACCTTCGGTTATTTAAGCATTTTATATAATAAATATCGGCGTCTTTCCCCATTTTCTAAAGAAGGAAAAGACGCCGTTCGTGACATAAATTTACCGCTTCATGCCATGATGTATGGATATCTTTCATCGTCAGTCATCTCTGAAGCGATTCCAGAAAAGCCTCACAGCCCTCAGACACATCCCGGTAAGTCGCCTCAAAATTTCCCGTATACCAGGGATCAGCTATCGCCCTGCCGCTCCCTGCAAACTCCAGAAGCTTGTATATCTTATGCTCCGGGTCACCGCCCGCGATCCGCTCCATGTTGCGGACATTCGCATCATCCATACCAATCAGATAATCAAACTCTTTATAATCCTGTTTCGTCATCTGGCGCGCCCGGTGGGGAATTAACGGGATGCCCTCCTGCCGCAGTTTGTTCACCGTGCCGTAGTGGGGCGGATTGCCGATCTCCTCGCGACTGGTGGCGGCGGAGTCGATGTGGAAAGAAGCTGATTGACCGCGTTCCTTGACCATGTGGGCGAGAAGGCTTTGGGCCATTGTGCTTCTGCAGATATTGCCGTGGCAAATAAAAAGTACTTTTATCATAACTCTAAAGCTCCTTATAAATGCTGATTTTCCTTGATTTTACGGGCTTTTCAGGTTCTCCCATTTTTTGCAGTTTTACAATTTTTTCGGTATATCTTGGCATAAAATCGCATATCTTCTGTTTCAAAAGTTGTAAAAAAGTTGTAAAAGGTGGTAAAATGAGCCCCTTTTTTCAACTTTACAACTTTTTACAACTCAGCGGTTACATACCTTTTTCATCTCTTCCTGCACATCTTCAAAGTCAACATGCGTATACACATTCAATGTTACCCCGATATCGCTATGCCCCATGATCTTCTGTAAAGTCTTCGGATTCATTCCCGACTTCGCCATGTTGGAACAAAACGTATGGCGCGCCACATGGGGCGTGATCACAGGAAGCTGTACCTTATAGATACTGTTAAACTTTTCCCTGATATGCTGAAAATACTTCTCCCAATGGAGGGCAACCATCGGCATACCGTTCTTATCCAGATACAGGAACCCCGTTTTTCCATCCACCATCGGTTCTATCTTCGGTTTCGGACGGTTCTTCAAGATCTGTGCAAAGCACTCCTTCACATCATCCGTCATCGGCACAAGCCTTGTCCCGCAGTCGGTCTTCGTGTCTACGATAGTATACTGCATATTCCGAGTACGCTGCAACTGATGATCTACATTGATAATACCATTTTCAATATCTATATCCGAAACAGTCAGACCGACAAACTCCGAAATACGCAGGCCTGTATGGAACAGGATGTAGATCCCTTCGTAGTACCTGCAAAAATGCCTGTCGTTTTTAATAAACTCAAGGAACTGTCTTTCCTGTTTTCTCGTGATTGCTTCCCGTGTTACGGAGTCATTCACTACAACGGTAGCAAGTTGGAACTCGAAGGGATTTTTACGAATCAGGTCATCATCCACGGCCATCTGAAATGCAGGTCTTACCACACCTCTCACCGTATGGATTGTACTATATCCACGACCGTCTTTTTGCAGCTTGATCAGCCACAGCCTCGCATCAGATAATTTCACTTTATCAATTCTCTTATTTCCAAACTCCTCTTTCTTAAGGATATTAATAACAAAGTTATAGCCGACACGGGTATTCTCCCTGACTCCTGTTTTTTGTGCAACATATTTCTTTACAAGTTCCAATACCGTCATATTACCGCCCGATAAGATCAAACCCGCATCCAGATCCCTTTGGAGTATCTTGATCTTATCCCTAAGCGGCATTTCATCCTTTACTCCCTGTGGCGTCGTATCGGTCCTTACCAGTCTCCAACTGTACAGGTATCTCGTATTTCCCGCATTGTCAATGTACTTGTACATATACCTTCCGTCTTTTCTCTGGCTCTCTCCATTCTGCAAAATACGGTTTTTGCTATCCCGTCTTTTTGTGCTCATAATGCCACTCCTTTCTTAACTGAAAAGAGCCCCGATATGGTATAGCTATAATATACCATGAACGGGACTCATAATCTAGGTCAAAGTTTGTCTGCCACCCGCAGACCGAACTTACATAACAGTTACTTTTTCATCAATAAACTTTTCAAACACCTTCCTCTTGATCTGAACCTTTGTCCCGTTATAAATAATGAACTCCTCATTCGGATGCTCCTTTACGAACCGCCTGAGGGTCTTTTCCCCGATACCAAAATACAGGGATGCCTCTTCTATCGTGAGTGTGTACTTCTCCCACCAAGGCAAAGGAATGTCTTTTCCTACTATCATAGCTGCAAATCCTCCTGTCAGAAAATTTGCTCTAATACAGAAAATAGAGACTTCCTCCTGCGTAATATAAAATTATTATGTCAACCGCTGTTTCTGTATAACCAGCAGTTGTTGTTTTACCGTCAGACAGAATTACACTATCTATTTTTCATGATACATGATGATTTTTTGTATTTCAATAAATATGCAACTTATTTCGTCCATCTTTTTCACGATTTTTTGAATATGCTCAAAGAAAAAGAACCTCGTTTATGAGAAGTCCTTTTTGTACCACACATTTTACTATTTTTCTATTACTCCCTTTAACTTATTAATTTTCTTATTTCTCTCAATGTTCTCATATTCCAAAAAACAAAGTAATAACATTTGATATGTCTCATCGTACCATTCTTCTAGTTCTTCATCGGAAAGATTTTTAACATATTCAATTGCATTTTTGCCTTCCATGTTATTATGTCTGATATTCATTTTATTAAGCAAATACCCTGTATTACTCTCTAATTCCTTATTTACTCTTTTCAACTCCCCTCTCAATGGCTCAAATTTATCCGCCAATAATTTCAATATCCTTTGCTTTTCTGCTATATCTCCTTTTAAGAGATGATGATTGTATTCTATCACTGCATATGCCGTATTGGGGTCAACAACCTCTGCAACTGCTGTCATTGCTGCATTTTTCTCAACTAATATTACTTTCTCTTCGTCTTCAAAAACTTTTTTCTCATATCCCAAATCGTCTAAAAGCCTTATAACATTCTCTTGCAAGTATAGATACTCATCATTATAATCTTCACTTCCGTCCAAATATTTTTCATTGCATAGCCAAATAATATTTGATACATATTCCAAGTAAAACAATATTTGTTCTTCTGATAACCTTCTGCTTATATGCGCATATGTAATTTGAAGTCGCTCCCTAATTTCTTCACAGCTCGTATATCTGCCTCTTGCTTTCCATTCCCGCATACATTCCATATCCACAATATCCTCAAGCGTATTACTCCCGACATATGCGTCCGATAATAGACCTTCAATTTTATTGATTTGGGAACTAATACTTACTTTTTCACTAAGAATTTCAAATATATTTCTTCGACTCATATATTTTCTCCTACTGTAGCCTTTATTCGTCTAGTCAATCTCTCAAACAAATCTTTTTCGTTCTGCCAATAAATTGTATTAATCTGCGCCACATCAAAATGTGTATCTTCGTCATTCCTGCAACTTAAAATCACTGTTTTTCCCTTTGCCATCGCATATCCCGCCTCATAATAGACACCTCCCCTATGTCCTGTCAAATCAACAATAACAAATTCACTATCATCTATTTCTTTAAAAATTTCTGGCACAATCTGATTATTATGCTCTTTCATATCTATCAACATTGGCTCGTAACCGCAAGACTTAATTGCCTCATTAATATTTTCCCTTGCCTTTTTCATTGAATCATCAAACCACATTGCAACAAATACCTTTTTGATATCTGGATTTATCAATTCTAAACATTTATCCAGTTCAAACTCTTTCACACCAGAAAGAATCCTTTTCACAAAATGTGAGTACATATATGTATATGAAGTATCAATCTGTTTAACCAGATATAAAATACCATAGCAAAATTCTATATCATCATCCAATAACTTCAACTTCTCAAAAACGTCTGATAATTTACTGTCATAATAAACGTTCATATTATCATAATCTAATATAATCTTTTTACTTCGTATTGAATCATCTAGGGTCCACCCCATCATGCTATGTACATTTATTACTATTTGTAAATCCAGTCTTTCTAAGTTTTGTCTCAATTGGCTTATATACTCTGGAGTATCATTTAAAGCCATCAATATATCGTCTGCAACATCTAAGTCTATGTCCTTCTTAAACAGTTCATAACAATTTTCACTCAAAAATCTAAATAAGCGAAAATCTTCCTTATGTTCATCCCATGTGCTTACTATTTCCTTAAATTTTCTTATGTTCATTATACGCTCTCCCCACTCTACTTAACCATCTCGCAAAATTTACAATATTTCTTCGCCGTTTTCAGTTCTCTTCTCATTTGCTCTTCAACATCAAATATACCCGCATATGGCACTTTCTGATGATAAAATATATTGGCAAAATACCAAAACACTCTTCCATACATATTACTATTTGCCACTTTTAAAATCTTTTCCTGTCCATACGCTGCACTAACGTTGCTATATGCCTTTTCCCCAAAAGATTTCAATATATCCATCTTATATTTCCCAATCCGCTCTTCTATGATAGTATAACGTCCGTCATTTATTGTTGCAACATATTGTAAATCTCTAAATTTCCATATCTTTAACACTTCATACAGAACCTCAAAAACCAAAACAGAAATATCCATCGTTTCATTACAAACTAGAGAATGTACCATATTGGCCTTTTCCATTAGTTTTTCTTGTTCCCTTATACCAATAGTAGGAAATAGTTTTGATAAAATATTCGTTATATCCTCTTTATCGACTTCCTGCACAACCATAAATTTATCAAAATATACCTTATATTTTTCTCGATAAGATTCGTTAAGTATTCCATTATCTAAAACCACTGAAAAATCTATAAATTTCTTTAAATACTTTTCTATATCTATTGAAGATTCATCTTTTCTTACTCCAAACATTTCTTCCACGGAATGCTCTAACTGCTTTCGATCTATTGCCATAATCACTACTACATTATCTAAACCATAAAAGATATGATGCAATCTCTCAAGCACCTTTATCGCGTACTGCGGAATACATCTGTCCAATTCATCCACAAATAAAACGATTGTTCTTTCTTCTGCTATTTCCTGCAATTTCTTCCTAACTTTTTCAATCGTCTGGCTAAAATTGAACATCTCATCAAACTCATTCTCTGCTTTTTGATTTATCTCCTTATTATTTTTTATGTCTTCTGCCCAACTGATTAAATTGATCCCTATCTTATTTTCTATATATAAGCCTGCTATCTTTTTAAGTTCTTCTCCAACAAACTCATATCCTGCCTTTATGATTCTCTCCGCTTCCCCATTGACTAAAACTTCATCTTCCCTAATCGAAGCCAGCATCGCTGATATAATCGCAACAGCAGGCTCTTCATAATAATCATGTTGCCAACAATTATAATGAAACACAAAATATCTATCGCTATTCGTTTCCTCAGACAGAAACACTTTTAATCTATCTTCAATTTTCTCAATAACAAAAGTCTTACCAACTCCCCAACCACCTTCAATGGCGAAACAGCATCCTCTTTTGATGTCTGATAACTGATTTACTATTTTAATAACATTTTCCACGAATTCCTCACGATTTAGCAAATCTAACCTTTTGTCCATAAGATTCCCCTTTCATCCAACTATAACCTGGAACCATATCTAATTCCATTTTCAGATATTTGTCTCTATTATATATTTGTTTTATAGTTTCTTCAATTCCCAACACAAAAAGAACCCCTTCCATATGGAAAGAGTCCTTTTTGTCTTTTACTGCACCATATGTACGATTGCATCATCAACTCATACAGTCATTCTATGAAAAGAACTTTATTTGTGTTACAATTTATTATAGAGACTGAAAAATTGTTACGACCACTATGTTCATATACATAATAAGTAATGCTCCAAACACTAAAACATAAAACACCCCGTTGTTCGGATATGTTAAAACTGGCATTATCCACCACAGCACAGAAATCCCTAAATAGACTTCATTATCAAAAGATTCATTCACACCAGTAAAATATGAAATTATCGCAACTATGAATGGAGGGATTACACACATAATGAAAGTCAATAATGCCATCAAAAAATTGTTTCTTTTTTCTTCGGGTATATTATGGCTTTTAACCTTTTTTTCACATCTATACTTTTTTCATGCCCAAACATGAACATCACTCCTTTCTCACGTTCTCAGTTGATCAGTATTATGGTCATTACTTTAGTAAGCTATCTCTTATTAGAGCCATTTCATGAGCTGGGACATTACCATAAAGCCACAAAAATTGCATCTTCCCAAAACTATGATGTGAATTTCTGCTTAAAATGGAATTATACATCCTGCTCTGACTGGTCCATATTTAAAGAAGCTGAACAGATTGATATCCTTAAAGCTGGTTCTTTCAACAAAATTGCTTTTTGTGGTATATGTATTTTTTTTGCTCTTATTACATGCAATTTCTTTTTATTACTATCTTTTCTGTATGTAATACTTTTTGACTATTATCAAAACTGTACCTGCCTCTTTCCCAAAAATGATTACTATTACATACACCACTTAGATGAATTTGTTCAAGAGCCAAAATATATGGATGCAATTAGACAGGATTTTTTCATCAGAAAAATATACCCTTATTTATTAGCTGTTGGCTTTATACTCTATATCATTATTTGTTTCATACTTTTATCCTTATCAATAAAGAATAAATTAACATTTTCACTAATAGTTTAAATTTCTAAAAGAATCTCCCTCTATGTTGAAGGAGATTCAGTTTTTATTTTACTGCACAATATGTACAATACTGTCATCCGCGCCTGTTGTCTTGATCGTATAACCAAGTTCTATCGCATCGCCAATATATCTGTCCTGAATTGTATCAGGGTAGTCAAACGGTGTCGCTGCCACAATGGGAGTCCAGATCGTAATGCTGTGTTCTCCCTGTGATGCAACATCGTAAGTGCCTTCTACAATGCCAGGTGTCCTCTTATCGGGAGCCAGTTGGTTCGTATAGAACTTCATCTTCTGCAGGTTGCTGGAAATACCATTTTCATGACTTACACACATCGTATAAGTGACTGTTGTTACAGAATAATCAGCACTATATTTAATATCCCTCTCAAATACAACAGGAGTATCATAGATTCCTGAATAACTGTAAACGGTATCAGGATTGTCACTCATAAATACATACAAGTCATTGAATACGTTTGCTCCCGTTACAAGGTTTACTGCTAATCTATCAAGGATACTATAACTACTGATATATGCTCTAGCAGAACTTGTATAGAACGGAGCTGTCCTTCCATCTTTACCTGTCAAAGCGCTGATATTCGCATACTGTCTGCTGTTTGCAGGAACATCATTGTACCGTTTCTGTACCCTGTTAGATGTACCAAGAATATCATTCTGCCCGTCATCTGATCCAAAGTATCTCGCAAGATACTGAGTCAGGAAGCTGTTTTCATACTTCAATGTTACACGAAGTTCAAAGCCCTGTCCTGCTGATACAATGGCAAACCTATTCTGATTCACCATATCGATCCATGCATCCGTCAGATTGCCGTATATATCTGTATCTTCAATGTAATCAGCTCCCTGTGCTTCCAATTCCTTCTTATACTTGGAAGTATAATTGCTCTTGAAGAGCACCTGACTGATGTAGTAGCTCTCTGTCTGCGTTTTGCCTGCATTTTTGAACTGACCTACCGCAGACTGTACAGATTTTCCATTATAGCTGTAATTTGTCTTTGAATACTTGAAGAACATAATGGATCTTCTCCTGCTTGGGAATGTCACTTTGTTATTCCTGTTGCTTGGATTGTATTCAAAATCATACTGTGTATAAGTCTTTGTATGGCTGTCTACAATTGTCTTTGTTTCACCATTACTCAATCTGGTCGTAAACGATGTCGTAGGACCCATATGATGCAGTACGTTGTCATCCTGATTATATTGGTCAGGCACATTATTGGAATTACTGATGTTCTGCGGCCTCATCTCTTCCACATCAGGATTCATGGCGGGGTAGATATCAGATACACAGGACTGTTCATTAGGTGGATAATATCCGTCTTTTGCTGTAACACTGACTGTCCTTCCTATATCAGAACCAGACACCGCTGCTCCTGTATAATGGTCCTCATAGATCAGCCTGTCATGGTTAGGATAAATCTTCATTGACATTGTTTCCTTTGGAAGTGCTGTCATCGTAGCAAGCACTGTTGGAATCTCTCTCTGGATATAAGTCCTTCCCGTCTTGATATGGTCAACAACCACTGTATTTCCATAAGAGGCACCTGTCTGCGATGCACCCGTAGAGCCCCATGAGATCATCGTATTCACATCAAACTCATTGACATCGGAAGTGGTGTCATATGGAGTTGTATTTTCATTATTTTCTGTCTGCCCGTCATGTGACCTCTGCTTATTCTCATAAATCGTTGCTTTCGGGTTTACCACATCTACCGTATAATACAGGTTGTAGTTCAGATCGTGGTTATCCCTGTCTCTGCTTTGATAAATGTGCTCTGTGATGCCTGCTCCTGTATTCTGTACAAAGTTGGAAACCTTAATATCCACATCTGACTGCCATACCTTATTCTTTACTGCAAATGTCCTATATTCGTTATTCTGCGTATAAACAGTATGCGCTGGAATAGGGTTATTGGACTGTGGTCCTCCAGGTCCCGTATATTCTGAGCTGAAGTAACCGACTCCTCCAACATTATTGTGTTCCTCAAAACTATAGAACCAGTTCGTATAAGCTGTTGCAGCCATCTTATCCTTGGCGTAATTATAGGCTTCATCGAAATAATTCTTGGTGAAATTGTCGTTCTCACCTACATTGATATAGGCTGTTCCATAAACCAATGCGGAAGTGAATACCTCTGGTTCCGTATCAAACTCCCAAACAACCAGCATATCATTGTGGCTTGGTTTAGATACTGTAAAATCAGTCAACAATGGAGAACCTACATTTGTGCCAATGCTTCCCGCATCCTTGTTGTCATAGTTATCATCAAATTGGTCTGTAACAAGTGCATCCAGATAAACCTTGTCGTTCCAATCAGAGCCGCTGTCCCATGTATAAGCACCATTCAATGTGTAAGCTGTCTCAGGTGTTGTATATAACCCTCTGATCGTAATGTCAGTCAGATCCTGCACCAGTTTCGCATGTGGTACATTGATGGAACTCTTGGAGAATCTGTCTCCTGCAAGTCCTGTACGAAGCTCATAAATTGACTTGTTATTATCAGGTGCCTGCATCCTTGCCAGATAATTATACTGATAATAAGGTTTATTCTGTAAAGAGAACTCAATCCTAAATCCCTTAGATGCACCCTTGTAAGAATAAATATATTTCAAATGATACTTCTCACCAACCCTCAAATGGTCTGCATGTTTGATTACTTTTCCATTAGGAGCAGTATAAGTCAGGTTGTTCCATTCATCGTGGTCTGCAATAAGCAGGATTTCTGTATCTGTTTCTGCGGGAAATTCATGCGGAACTGTTTCCACTTTGATATAACAGATTTCGGGATCGATCAGTTTTTGTCCTCTTGCATAAACACCAGCCACATCCTGCCAGTCAATATATTTTCCCGTAATATCCTGTGTGCCTGTATTATAGTGCCATTTTCCGCAGCACCATTTAATATTGCAGGTTGATAATGGTCTATTATTTACATAGGTTTCAGCATATCCCATACCCCTTGACTTAATCCAATACGGGCAATCATATTCATGTGTACATTCAATCGTGTGCGTATGACATGCTGCCGTATGCTCATGTCTGGTGTAATGTGATCCCGTTTCATTCCCTGCTTCATCATAATCTTTTTCCTCTCCTGCATTTGGTTTGTTATCACAACTGTTATATGCATGTGTGCAATGTGTAATCTTTTTCGCATCAGTTTCACAAAACCAGTTACAAGCTGGTGAATAATCATGACTATGATTATATATTGACCCACTAGTCTTTTTTCTTCCACTGCCTTCTTCTTCGTAATAATCCGCAGGATTAGGACTTTTATAATCTGGTGTAAGATAAGTATATGTGAATGTTACCTCTTCACCTTCTAAATCCCATCTATAAAAATCTGGCAGTTTAAAAACACCATCCTCAGGTTCCAGCCCACTTTTTGACGGCGCACTGGTCGCATTAACTGCTCCTGATGTACTGATTGTCAGTGTTCCATCTTCATTATTTGTTACTGTACAGCTAGGTACGCTAAACTCGAAATAATCTAATACTCCATTATGATCAGAAACAGTCGCTGTATATAGACGCTGTTCCTCATCCCAATAAAGTTTAATGGGTTCACAATTTTCTGGCTCATATTCTGCAAAACTTGGAATTTGCCTCATATTAGTTGTCTTCCATACCACTTGACGATACAACTTCATT
Organism: uncultured Lachnospiraceae bacterium; assembly: GCA_910586095.1. Classification (GTDB taxonomy): domain Bacteria; phylum Bacillota; class Clostridia; order Lachnospirales; family Lachnospiraceae; genus COE1. The sequence continues at coordinate 25,592 of CAJUHQ010000004.1, forward strand.
GCCTCATATTGACCGCCAATAGTTGTTTTAATATATCCATCGCAACTTCCTGAATAACTGTTAGAACCACTGATACCATATACACCTGTGGAATCTTGATAAATAACTCTTAGAAATTTTCCATTTCCTCCGATAGTTGTAATAAATCCAAATTCAATTCCCCAATCAAGAGCCTGTTTTGCCTGATACTTTGCTTCTTCGCTATATCCTGCTGCATCGGGATCTTCCCAACAATAATAATTGGTAATCGCTTGGGCATAGACCTGTGGCATACTGAAACCTGCTTCTGCATAGCTTATCTGCTTCATAGATGTTGAAAATACGTCAACACATCCCTCGTGTCCTGTCAGTAAGTTTGCTAAAACAACTTCTAAGTAAAACTTTCTAACGCTGCCTCCACCATATCTGTTATGATAAGGATCGTCTTCATCGTCTTCTTTATCCTCATCATAAGCCTCCTGCCAAGCATTTGATGTAGGCGCTCCTGCTGTGCTTGTCTGAGTCGCATCCGTATGGTCTCCATTTATGGTCCAGCCACCCCAACCGCGAAATAGCTGCAGTTCAGTACCACCTTCTACGTTGTATAGCAGATAACGCATACAGCCTGCAATAGTTCCTGCATAATCTCCACGTGAAGCACTACCTTCAATATATACCATCTGTAATTCAGAAACAGAACTTCTAAATGGATATCCTCGTTGGATACAATACACGGGCTTACCATTGATATATGCCATCATTCCCCTATGGTCATCAAATCCAATGACACCAAGAGATATGCTCTCTGCCCTCGCTGTCATTGGCTTATTAGCAAAGCATACTGCAATAAGCATAAGCAAGAGTATTTTTATGTATATAAATTTTCTTTTAAGCATTTCATCTTTCATAATTGTCATAAAAAACTACGTCACATATAGTTTTTCTTCTCGTCTCCTCCTTTCATCGTTTTTGAAGTTATCTTTTTTATTATAGATAAACGGAGTGCTGGTTATTATGAATTTGGGGAGGAAAAAAGCATAAAACAAAAAAAGACCTCAGATTTCTCCAAGGTCTTTTATCTTTGCTTTAATTACTAGTCCATTCCGTAACATAAACTGCATTCTCATCTGATCCTGTTACTTCCAGATAATACTTAGTCCAAGATCGACCAGCACTATCTCCCATTGCGGCAGATTCAAGATTTGTGGATGCACACCACTCAGGCTGTCCTTTTTCAAGATATATCCATCCTGTTCCCCAACTTGTCACATCCTTTATAGATGGATCCCAGGTCATTCCCCCTGCTTCCATAGCAGAGCGATAAACAGCTATAGCCTCTTCGGGAGTGTACTTATTACTTTGTACAGGAGCAGGTGCTTCTGCAACAGTATCCTGCTTCGGCGTTTCAGATACAGGTGATTCAGTATCACTTGCAACAGATTGGGATGTCTCATTAGTCTGAGTAACTGTACCCGCAGATTCTATTTCTTTAGCGGTATCCTGCTGACTGTCTAAATACTCCTTCCTTGAGCCAGGAAAGCCAACTGCTTTCACGTCATCAATCTTTGCATATCTGTCATTGCCATCAACATTGATGAGATACCAATCTTCATTTTCACTAATGACACTGATTTCAACATCTGGTTTTGTATAACCAATACATTTCCCATTATCAATATATAAATCCACGCTTTCTTTAAGATAATAAGAAACGATATCCGATGGACTAAAACTTTCATAATGGATTTCAATTCCACCGTCTTTATCAATATCTCTGTCCTCAAAGACATATTCATACTCTTTTAAGTTCAAAACATCTTTGTTACCAGCAATCTCTCCATCAGGTATCTCCTCATTCTTGTTAGCCTCCGCTTTTTCTGTGCTTTCAAGACTTTCAGAAATAGCAGCCTCCGCTTTCACAGATGGCTCTGTATTGCTTATCGCTGGGGAAGTATCTTTACCGCATCCAGCCAATACCAAAGCCATAATAATCATAACAGCCAATAAATTCTTCTTCATAAATGATTCTCCTTTCTCAAATCTTTATTTACGTAAAATAGCCTATATTTAGGTCTCTATATTATAGATAGTCCATCATTAAATATGAAAAGAATAATAGAACAACCCAAAAGCAGGCTGTTCCATTATTTATCAAATTTTAGAATCTGGAATCCTTATAGTAAATCCTACAGATTGCGAACTCTCCATCCTCTTCACATTCAACATAGTAGGTCATATAATCACCAATCTCGAATGTATCCTCATTTTCAATAGCTTTCATTCTTCGGACAGTAAAATTGCCAGGATCATCTTCTCTAAGTATTCTGCACTCATATACTTCCATATCAGAAGTTGGCTCATCCAAAATTGTTGGAAGTTCATCTGTACGATTCAGCATTGCAGCAATAATTTCCGCTTTAACTTCTTCTGCCGAGAGCATTGGAATTTCCTCTTTGGGAAGGTCATCATCAAGCATACATAAATAATCATAATCCGTACCACTTACAGGATTTTCAAAACGATACCATCTCGTATTAATGCCGTGTTCTGTCAAGACGACCGCTGCACCACTTTTAACATGCCCAACCTTGAAGCCTTCTTCAGAATAAACAGGGATATCATCAACAGCCGTAACTGCCTTCTCTTCCATAGCTTCATATGATACATCGCTTAACAGATAATCAGGATATTTTCCTATCTCATTGTAGAAAAGAATATCTCCATCCATCTCTGTATCAACTTCCCCATCATCAGCAATCACTTCCTCTGTCTCTGTGATCTCATCCTCTGTCTCAATGGTTGCTTCCTCTGAATCCGCTTCATCCGTAACTATGATAGGCTCTTCCTCCATAACCACTTCCTGATCTGTTGCTTTTGCCCTAGTGCCGCATCCTGTTAAGGTTGCAGCCAGCACAGAGGCTGTCAATGTTACTGCAATAATAGCTAAATTTTTCTTTCTCATAATACATTTCTCCTTTCGATTTTAAAATTTCTACCCTTTTTATAGGCAAGTCGTTTTATTATATACAGTGGTCTAAAAAACATAATTAGAGTCTTCAATATATGTAATTTATTATGTATGTAATATTTTGCCCTTAGTAAATTATAGCGTATATATCTGTTTCCGTCAATGTGTTGCACAAAAAGACGGTTTTTCATACCTTTCGCAAACAGATGAATGCCAAACGGAAGTTTATCTATCCAATAGTTTCTACGAAAAACGAAAAAGCTCAATTCTTTAATATTCACAAAATTTATCTCAAATGTTATTAAAAAAACAATTCCATATATAATCTATTAGCATCTGTTAAGATGACTCATACATAAGGAGGTATTCGCTATGCTGAATACTATTTTTAACTGCCTTACGGCAAAAAGAAACACATCCCCTGTTCTTGCCTTTCAGGTAACTCCTAAGGACAAGGCCATTTTTGACAAGTACTTTACGTACTATGTTAATGACGGATATTCGGAGGATGAGGCAAAACTCATCTCCGATGTTTTTCAGGAGTCAGCAGATGATGCTGATGTCCATGAAAACATTGATATCCGAAACCTGCAGCCCACAAACTATTTAAGTTTGTGCTGCTTAGGTGTGGTTGGTTTATACGCTTGTCCCAAAGGGACAAACGATAACCAGCTTATCTGTAAGTTACCGCTGGAAACAGCATTAAAACTTGCAGATGCATGGGGCATATGTTGGGAGCATACTTCAAGGCATTTCCTTGAGTATTATGCTCTCGCATAGTTTCTTTTGGTGGGGATGAGGTAATTCTCTCCCCACCAGAAAACTTTTGTATGATTCAATACCTTTAATCAGGATACGTTGTTCCAAAACGTGAAATAAGAGATGTAAACAATAGAAAGGTTCTTCAATTAGAAGATTATGGGGAAGCAATGGACTGTCCCCTGAACAGATGGTACTGTTCAAAGGCTCATTAGCAACTTGTTTTGCTTTTGGGCCTTCTTTTATGAAAAAAGCCCTTATTATACTTTCGATAATAAGGGGTGTCACAGATCGTCAAACTTTCTTACCACCAAAGTATTTACTGTGTATTTAGATAAGAATACTATATATTCTGTAGGAAACTCTGAAAGAAAAGAAATAGAAGCTGTGTTCCATGATGGAAAGAGATGCACTTCTTTGAAGAGCAAGCAGCTTTCAGATCAACAGGCAACTCATTCTGCAACAGCCTTCTTATCTTAACTGGCCTTCGCATATTTTGAGAGCTGAAATAGAGAAAATTTTTCTTTTTATCCTTCTAGTACTTTAAATGCCCCTCTAAAAGGCTCTGAGATGCCCAAATTGGAGCTTTATGTGTCTAGGTGCAGATTTATAAGCTGCGAACAAAAACTGCCTAAAATCATCTCCTACAGGCTTAAGGCTAATTCAGTCTATCATGTAAAATTACCCTGCATCATATTACTTCCAGACTACTTATTATACTTTTAATAATAAGGGGTGTCACAGATCGTCAAACTTTCTTACCACCAAAGTATTTACTGTGTATTTAGATAAGAATACTATATACTCTGTAGTAAACCCTGAAAGGAAAAAAGTTAGAAGTTGTATCCCATGATGGAGGGGATGCACTTCTTTTGACGAGCAGACTGCTTTCCGATCAGCAGGCAGCTCACCCTGCATAAACCTTCTTATCTTAACTGGCCTTCGCAAATTTGGGGAATAAAAATAGGGAGAACCTGCTCCCTATTGCTGTGCTTTTGCTCTAATTCTCCGCACTGTACTTACTGAAACGCCTAATTCTTTGCTGATCTTTGAAGCAGATTTCCCATTCACTGTCATATCTATCACTCTCTGCTTTAACAGCTCTCTTTCTGTTTCTTTTTCTGTATTTTTACCTATCAGCCTGTCCACTTTTCTTGTATCAACATGTTTCTTCTTGGCAATCTGGTTATTGCTCATACCAAGCTGTCGCATCCGCAGAAATTCTTCTTTGTCGGCTTCCTCTTTCATCTCCCGCGCATATCGTTTGTCATGCTTGATTGGCGCATATGCTTTTCTTGTGGAAATGATATGGGAAACCTTGTTTCTCTCCCATGCTTCAGTCTCCCCAATAAGCTGTTTCATTTCCCATTGCTCCAGTTTTCTGATCTGCAGCAGTTCAACAATCCTTTGATTCGTGTACTTTATGCCAAGTTCAGGATCCCTTAAATATTTCTCATAATCCTCTTTGCAGAATGTAAAAATTCTTAACAGACATGTTTCACTGATTGGTGCATAAAGCCTCTTATTCCTGTCATTCATATACTGCAGCACTTCCGCAGGTTCCTTTCCCAAATAGAATAAGATATTTCCCATAATCCGAAAGAAGTGGAATCTCTCCCTGATTTCATCCTGCCGCAGTTCAATTAGTTTATCCAGATCTTCCAGCCGCTCCCTGCCAACACGGGTAAAACGTTTTTTGTACTCTGTTCTTTTACGCTTATCTGCATCTTCCTGTTTTGCTTTCTTCGGAAAACCTACCGTCTCAGCAAGTTTGGACAAACTGACAGCGGGAAACGGATAAACGTCCATGCCTACATAATAGCATCTATAATAGCCATCTTCCCTTTTAACAAGGGCATCTCCCTCTATATTTTTGTTAGAGAACATCAATTTCGTTTTTCTATTGATAGAAATGTGCTTCCTTGCATTGATACTCCCAGGAACCATAAAAAAGTGTTCATTATCATAAGCATGGTAATCCTGCAGGCGAAGCAGTAACTGTTCTTCCACTTTTCCAAGGATGTACTTTAGAGAACTGCTTTTTAACGTAACACTTCTCCAAAGGTCAATGACAACCGTTAAGTCTTCCCCATTGATCAGTACATTCCTTGCATATAGTCCTATTTCTTCTAACTTATCATAGATAAAGCTGATCCAGTCTTCGTTATAATGGATTGCAGGGTACAACAAGTTTTCCTGCTCTGTTCCTTCCAGTTTGAAAGACAGGACCAGATTATTGCACTGCACCATATATTTTTCATCAAAAACAGGTTCTTTGAATTCATAGGTATGTAAATACGTCTCCATCCCGACAAGATTGTTGTACATCAGAAAGCACAGATATTTATATTCAGGGAAAATTTCATCCCACTTTTTAAAGAACGTGATGACAGAAAACTCATCTTCTTCTCCCCTGTGATACACACATTTAAAGCACAGATAATGGTGTTTTGTTGTCGGCTCAGGCCTCTCCTCCATTACCCCATCACAGGACTCTACATTGCAGAACTGCATAAGGAACTTATAGAAGAAAGGGTCCCTGTCATCGTTCATATCGACTGTATCTGTACATACTTTCTGATAAAACTCCTGTATCCCCTCTATATTCCTGTCTTTAACCAGCTGCTTCAGTATGGGCAGCATTTCCGCCATATTGGACTTTATCGAACCTATACTGGACTCATTTATCTTTTCCCTCCAGTCAGGAATCAGATCATCTATTGTTCCATTCATAAAAATAAGCCTCCTTTCACAGAATGGTCATGCCAAAACTTCCATGAAATGAAGGCTTCTCAATTTGCAATATTATCTATATAACTTTTTACTCATTCAACTTCTGGTAATATTTGAAAGATAATACGTTATAATAATAAGGAAATCAGAAATGAACAATGGTACTACTCAATACACAGCTTCATTTCATTATAATTTTGGGTCAGAGCAGGTATGTCGTTACCTGCTTTTTTGTTGTTAAAATATATTCTTTTAGTTAAGTTTCTTTATTATATACGAAATAAAAATAAATACAAGCGAAAAACGGAACGAGTAAATTTTATTTTGGGGGAAAAGAAAACCCTGCACGAGAATACTCATACAGGATTTTATAGTTTAGCGTCTTTATTTATATGTTACAGATGATGTACCGCAATTATTGAACATATAAGATGTCTTTGCCTGTGCTGTTGAGCATTTATTCTCTGTTACATTTATAGTCGCTAAAGCAGTGCAATGTTGAAACATAGCCGTCATATCCGTTGCTTTACTCGTATCGAAACTAACCAAATTCAGGCTTGCCAGATTACTACAAGTATCAAACATATGAGACATATCTGCCACATTACCCGTATCAAAATTACTTAAATCAAGGCTCATAAATTTGCTATTGCTAAACATTGAACTCATATTCGCTACATTACTTGTATCAAAATTGCTTATATCTAAACTCGCTAAAGCATCACAATAACTAAACATCCATTGCATATTTGTTACTTTACTCGTATTAAAATTACTTATGTCAAGATGTGTTAAAGACTCACAATTTCTAAACATCCATTGCATATTTGTTACATTGCTTGTATCAAAACAACTTATGTCTAAATCTGTCAATGCTTCACAGGCGTTAAACATATAACCCATATCCGTTACATTGCTTGTATCAACATCTTTACTAAATTTTATAGATTTTATATATCTGCTTTTTGACAAATAGGAACTAGATGTATTTCCTGTTCTAGCATCTCCGTTAAACATATAAAATGTATCGCTCGTAGCACTGGCCCTATTACTCGCCAACTGGGTTTTATATGTCTTCCCATTAACCATATAATTTGCATACACAATTACATCTGTATCAGAGGAAGAGCCTGCCCAATAGTTCAAAGTGATAGTATTATTAGTATCATCTAAGGTATAATTCCACTTACTATATGCTTCTGCAGGTGCCACTGTGTACGAATCCTTTTCTCCACAGATTGTACAGGTTCCATCTACATAATCGTGTGTATGATTAGGATCAATCGCTCCACAATCACATTTTCCATCTGCATAGTTATGTGTATGTTCCTGTTCCTTTTCTGTCTCCAGCCTTATCTCTACTTGGAAGGTTCCTTCCCATGTACCCGCTGTCAGATCTGGCGCACTGACGTAGTTTTGGGTTTCTTCATAAGAGTTTGTCACATCCGCAGAACTCCAATAGGTTTTACTATGTGTTACCGTTGCTGCTACATCTGCTTTCTTGCCACTCAGGTCTTTCATATAAAAATCTAAATTTTCACTGTCAGCAATACCATCCACAGGTGCTACATATACACGTTGGCTGGCGTCAATATCTCCTGACACCTTAACGGAATATGCTGCCTGCTTCTTGGAATCCAGCGCGATTGTCTTTGGAATGGTCACTGCGTAACTCGATGACTGCTGGTAAGTCACTTTTATATCTTCATAACTGTTTTCTTCTGTAGTCCAGCCAGAATCACCTGTATCTGTCCCCGTTGAATCATCGGATAAAGTATTAATTGCATTAATTTCCGCTGAATCATCCATTGGCGTTTCATTGATAATGACATCTGTTGCATAGGCAGCCAGCATACTGCTTAAAACTGTTGTACATGCCAAGGCTGCACACATTGTCTTTAAACTATACTTTTTTATATTCATAATTTTTCTCTTTTCTCCCTTCTTTTTATTTCAGGTCTTTCCTGTTTTTACGTTATATACAAAGCTGTCAAAAATATAAATATTTGTATGCATAACATCAAAAAAGACCTCAGATTTCTCCAAGGTCCTTTCGCTTAAGTCTCATTAAATTGTCAGACTCACATGGCTACTCTGTCATTGCATAGAAATAACTGTTTCTCTTTCCTACATTCTGGCTGCTTGCCGTGCTGGTCTTACATAATTCCAGATAATCTGCTCTGTTTTCATAGTCATCCAGAAATGCATTGAGATTGTCTGCATACTTTTTCTGCATTTTGCTGTCTTTCAAGCAGAGCGCTTCATTCGCTATTATCATGGGAACACTCACTTTTTTCAGGTTCTTATGCTTCTCAGGAATCGCTTCATCCAGAGCATCAAGGGATGCCAGTATGATATCGCACAGCTCCTGATCATACCGCTGCTTAAAATCGTCAATAAACTGTATGATTGACTTTTTACTGAGATCAGCTACACTTTCATCGGAAATCAAAGCAAGTGCCGCCAATATGACGCCCTGATCCTCTGACTTCCGAAGCTGTCCCTTTGTGAAGTTTACCTTCTCCATAAAAGGCTTGCTTACTGCCTCATCCACAAACTTTCTAAGGTCTGCACCCATATGTGCCCTGTATATATTGTCATTAGACAACTGCTGTCCATTGTTCAGTCTGCAGAAAATATCCTCTGTCTCCTGCTCGTCTATCTCCTGATATATATTGATCGTGATCTCCGCATTTTTGATGGTATTCTGGACATCTTCATTAAGCTCTGAGAATTTCTTCCCTGCATAATCATCCTCATAAGATTTATCTAATCTGAATTCATCATTTAAAAAGGAATGAAGCACCGTAAGCCTTTGCTTTCCGTCCAATATTTCCCAGACAGTCTCGCCTTTCTCATTTACTGTTTCTTTTGCAAATATGCCAGGAATAATGATCTCCTGTATGGCAGACAAAATCAAAAGAGATTTCTTCTTTCTGTCCCACTGGTCCTGTTTTCTCTGGATACCTGTTTCCAGTATAATTTTTCCCTTTTTGATATCCCTTACAATCGACTGTACAGTTCTTGTTTTAATATAACTTTTCATTAACGGCCTCCTTTTTATGAAAATGATTTAGACAAATCTGATAAAATATATTATAAAGTGCCTTTCAGGATACCGCAAGATATTGAAAGCAAAAAAACAGATAAATAATTCGACAAATTCTAAAAGACAGTCCACAATGAATATGCAGGCTGTCTTTCAAACAATATACTCTCATTCCTCTAAAACATAATGCTGATCAGCTTTAGCACAAAATTCCACAACTGCTTCAGCACAAAGAAAAACCCTAGCATGATACAGAATGCACCTTTGGCCACATAATTTAAAGGTTCCTTCCTATTGATCCACTCCCATTCCCAGCTACTTACAATGCCCCAGCCTTTATATGAACCCCAAAGCCAGAGCAATATACAAATAATTGTTACAAAATCCATTCCACATCTCCTCCTTCATTTGTATTTATAATCAAGCAGGGAAGATTTCCTCCCTACTCGCCGCGTGGCCCACATGCTGTGAAACAGCAAACTACTTTATGCGGGCCTGCGCATAAAACAGGCACTGCCTATTCTATGAGCCTTAAAAAGTCTTCTCCCTTCGTTGTCCCAAACTCCTTGTTTCCTATACTGATATGATCCAAGATATTCTCATAACTCTTTTTCCAGTCTTTGATCATCCTATAATTTCCTTCACAGTCCAAAATATAGGGAACGTTTTCATAGATATATAGAGTGACATCAAATAAATGCGAAGCATACTTCATGCATTCCGCAAGCATCTTCAAAAGTTGTTCACATTGTTCCAATTCCCCGCAGTCTCGTATCTTTTTTATTCCATCCTCATATTGGACAAGTCCTGTATCCGCCTGTTCTCCCATGAAGACAACTCCCGTCACCAGAAAATCAGTTTCACATATGTTATACGCTATGGTTTTGCACAGTTCTTCTGACTTAACAACCACATGATCAAAATAGCTTACCGCCTCACTTAAATTCACATAAGAAGACAGAATACTGCTCGGCGCATAGGATACCATCTGAATCCCCGTTGTCATGCACACTATTGTCCATTGATACAACTCATACAGGTTGCGCATATTTCCTATAAAGCCACAGAAATTTTCCCTAATGAACCCTTCCGATTTCTCTTTATAATTTCTATATCTCTCCGCCTGCTCTTCTACTGTAATGTATTTTGCCCTCAGTTGACTCTTCGGGATTGTGGCATCAAAATGAAGGTCATAGGCAGGCATCTGCGCCATTACCCAAGTATCCACCCTCTGTATTTCTTCTGTTATCCGATCTGTTCCTGAAACAGTTCCTCTTTTACGGAATAAATCTTTCCATCCCATCCTTTGTATCTCCCCGCCACTATTCCTTAACCATTTCCATGACCTTCTTTCCCATATGGATACCCCCTGCTACCGCCACAATTGCAAGACACACGCCTAAGAGCAGTACCATAAAGCTGTCAAGGTTATGGAAAATAAACGCACCGCCTATGAGAACGGCTGCTATCATCCCGATCAGTCCATAGGAAACCTTATCCCGCATCCTGTAATAGAGCACTTTCCCCTCCTGATTAAAACAGACTGAAGGAAACACTTCTTTCACAATTGCTTTGATATGGTTGATCTGCTCCCGATAGGAAACCACTGTAAAAGCATTTGCACCTATATCTTCGCTTTCCAGAAACTTCCTGATCTTTATTCTTTCTTCATCTGACAACTTTTCATTACTTTGCAGGCTGTCCAGATAAGCCACAAGATCACCTGTATTCTTCACCGCCAGTCTGCTGTGCTTTTCTAATCTGACCTGATCATTGCCTATTACGATCAATGGAAAAATAGGGATATCCCTTCCAAGCAGTTTCCTGAGCGTCAACAGTGTTGCCCTCGCATGCCTGCTGTTCTGATAAGCAGGGTTTTTCACCTGTTTCGTCCTTCTTTTTCCGCACAGATCCCACTTATCTTCATCCGTTATCACAAGCCTCTGTCCTGCACCGCCATAGTTCTTGACTTCCAGTACTGCCACCCCATAAGGCAGGATGACAAATGTATCGATCTCATTGGTATTGCCGCCTTCATCTGCTACATCGAGTACAACATTATGTACAGTAAACTCTGCATATCTGCTTTTTTCTAAGATCCTTGCAACGTTTTCCTCCCCAATATCCCCCTTAGCCGCTATGCCAATTTCTTTCTCCATATATGCCTTATATTCCATCAGACTGTTATAAAAATAGCCGAACCAGTCTTCCACAGGCCTTCCTTCTGGACCTTCCATCATCGGCTTCCCTTCAATGGACCCTGCATCCCTGTAACGGAATACCTCATCATGGTAGACCATCCATTTCTCATGCTTCGTTTCCAATGGGAGCATCATTTCTTTTAAGAGTCCCATCGTTTCCTCCAATAGGACAAGCTCCTGTCTGATGAAATTCACCCTGCTCTCATTAACAAGCCTGATACTGATCCCGTCTGGTTCATGTTCAAACCTATATAACATTTCGTTCCAGTCTGTCTTTATGAATGTGTCAGGATCGTACTTTTTCCCATATGCATACCTGCACACGAGCTTCCTCATTGACTCCCTATTCATAGCCCCTCCGATATATGCAATATATTGCTTATATTACCACGAAATCCTCCCCGTTTCAAGGAAAATATATGCAATATTTTACTACTAGCAATCATTTACTTATGTTTAATATTTTACATATAACATAAAATAGAGTTATCGGAGGTGTCCCTATGATCAGCTACGATAACTTTTGGGAGACAATGAAAAAAAGAGGCGTCACAAAATATTCCCTGATCTACCATTATGGGATCAGCAGCAACACGCTCCGCCGTATGTCACACGGAGAGTCCATTACCACGTCCACAATCAATGACCTGTGCCTGATTTTACACTGTAAACCGCAGGATATTCTGTCTTTTGAAATCACCGAAGAAGAAAAAGCCTTTACAGAGCAGCGGGAAGAAGAGGTTTCCATGAAGAAGAAAAAAAGAACCTAGAATGAGAGTTCTAAGTTCTTTTTTGTTTTTATAGACGCGTTACAGTAATTGCGTCCAAATATGGTGTTTCAGTAACTTTGTTTATTTCCATTCGGCATAAGGAAGCTCTAATGCTATAGAACCAATAATTGTGAGCTACGGAAGAAGCACAGCTTTTCTTCCCTGTGAATTGACCGTATACCCTATATTTCCCTTTCTCTAACTGAAAATTTCGGGAAATCCATTCAGTCCTTCCATTGCCGCCACCGCCTTCTGCATTACGCATGGAAAAATCAGTAAGGTTGCTATATGACATACTGTAAGAATAAATTGTTTTCCATGTATTCGTTTCCTCGTCATATTTCTGAAGCATGGAAGAACCACTTACAGGATCAGCCGCAGCAATTGCGCTATTGGGTCTAGTTACCGTAAAATACAGTTGCAGATAATCATTTTCTCCCATATCTTCTGTTATCTCGATCTCTTCCGAATAAGTACCGTTTAAAATCGCCTGATCATAATGTCCATGCCCTGAATCCGTTGTTGTGCTGGTCGAAGTACTTGCGGAGAAAACCGTTGTTGTTGTTAATTTCAAATCTAAATCCCCGCATTTATCGCAGACCCCATCTACATAGTTATGCCCTGTTGCAGGTATCTCTTCTATAAACTGGCCTCCACAGATACTGCAGGTATACACCTTTTCTCCTGCTTCCGTACAGGTTGCCTCTTTGGTGACTGTTTCACCCAAAACGTGCTCTTCCTTCTTTCCGCATTCATTACAAATATGGTACTCAGAACCATCAAACAAGGTAATATTCTCCAAATATACATCATACCAGTTATAACGGTTTGCATCAGGATTTGCACTACCCGCTGCATTATAGAAATGAGCCTGTAAAGTAATCGTATTCTTACCAGCATGTAAGGGAATCGTGTCAATAGTATTTGCAGACCCTATGGCACTAACAACCTGATACTGGCTGTATCTGTGTATTAAATTCCCATTTAATAACAGACGTACAGCCGCACCCTTATCGCCACAACCCATAGTATATGTAAAATAGTATTTATAATTATACTCACCTTCATAATCATCAGGCAAAACAATCTCAGCCACAGCATTAAATTGAGATCCTGTATTGCCGCCAGTACATATGCTATTTACATAAAAGTCACTATAACCATCTTTTGATCCTCTATTCATCCATTTGGTATATTTAGCTGAGTTAGTAGGATAAGCACCTTTTGTACTGCTGACAAGCTGTGGCTCAATAGTAAGCTCATATGGTTCATAATGATGTACATGGCTTGGGTCTGTTTCTCCACAGTCTGTACATATATTATTTTCGTAATTGTGGCCCGTTGCAGGTATCTCTTCAGTATAAGTATCACCGCAGCCGCAGGTATATGTTTTCTCGCCTGCTTCCGTACAAGTTGGTTCTTTGGTAACTACACCATCGTCATAGCTGTGCTTATGGTAATCAGGATCTTTTTCACCACAATCTGTACACTCTCCGTCTGCAAAATGATGTCCCTTTGCGGGTATCACTTCCGTATAGCTGTCGCCACATTTACAGGTATAAGTTTTTTCTCCTGCCTCTGTACAGGTTGGTTCTTTGGTGATTGTTTCTGTATAGCTGTGTTCGTGATTAGAATCTTTTTCATGACAGTCAGTACATTCACCATTTTCAAAGTTGTGACCCTTTGCTGGTATTTCTTCTGTATAGCTGTCACCACAGTCGCAGGTAAATGTCTTTTCCCCTGTTTCCGTACAGGTTGGCTCTTTGGTGATGGTTGTCACATAATTATGTTTATGTGTCACATGAATCTCCAGTTTAATTTCCATCTGGAAAATGCCTCGCCATGCACCTGCAGTCAGATCTGGAGCGCTGACCATGTTATCATCCTGCCTATAATTTTCAGCAACTTCTGCAGAATTCCAATGAAACTTATTATGTGTTACATTCGCCACAACATCCTCTTTCGCATTTTCAGATGCCTGATCTTTCATATAAAAGTCAATGCTGTCTGTATCAGTGATCCCATCAACAGGTGCTACATAAACACATTGATCCGCGTCAATATCACCTGAAACTTTGACTGCATATGTAGACTGTTTCCATCCATCCAATACGATCGTCTTTGGAATCGTAACGAAGAAGCTGGATGCCTGTTTATAAGTTACTGTTATATCTTCAAGATTTCTTTCTTCTGTCGAAATGTTTTCACCATCGATCACTGTTGTAGAATCACTATTGGTATTTTCCGTTGCATACGCAGGAATCATATTCCCAAATGTCATACTAAAACAGAGAAGCAATGATAGGAACTTGGGTATTCTCTTTTTTATATTCATAATTTTTCTCTTTTCTCCTTTCTTCCCTTTAATTTTGTCAAGCCAAAGGCAGCGGCTATAAATGCCAAACTGTAAAACAGGATATTGCTTTCATCTCCTGTCTGCACTCTGGAAATACCTTTATCTGCTTTTCCATCAACATTGCTGTTATTCTGACTTCCACCATTCTGACTGGCATTGTTTTTATTGTTATTATTCTGGTTGCTGTTATTTACATTATTATCTTTTGGCTTAATGGTCACTGTACTGCTTCCTGTCACAGTCGCATAATTGTCCCTCATAATTTTGTAGTAGACAGTATATGTACCTGGCTCTTTGTACTCTGGTTTCTTTGAGGAATAATTTATTCCATCTTCACTGTACAGGACCTTACAGCCATCTGTTTTTACGGATAAATCAATGGTATGGTTCTTCCCATCATAAAAGACAATACAATCATCTGCATCAAATTCAATTTCAGCTTCTTTGATCTTTACGACTGCAGAACCCGTGGTTGCTGTATATCCATCTTTTTCGACTTTATAGTATGTCACATATGTCCCTACATTCGTGTATTCAGGTTTCTTTGTCGAATAAGTTTTTCCATCTGTACTATACAGAATGGTTGCTCCCTCAGTCTTACAGTCAACAGTGATTCCATGTGATTTTCCATCGTAGATGCCTTCATAACCAGAAGCAGTAACATCAAGTTCTGGATACTTTGGAATTTCTTCTGAGAAATCATACGTTGACTTATAGATCACTTCACATTCAGCACTGGATTCCTCTGTACTTGTATCTGCTTCCTGAAAGTCAGTGACTTCCGCATATACAGGCAATGCTGTGACATTAAACAATGCCAGTGGGAGCAGTGCTGTTAATCCCACAAATTTCTTCTTTTTCATCTCTACCTCCTTCTTTTCTATGGAACTTACATAAAAAAGTTTATTGAAACATTTATGTAATATTGGTTTATACAAAATAATTCCTCTATTGCTACTTGTTGTCGCCTTTATCGTATACAGTTACACGAAAAATATAATTTATATCCTCTCCGTGGACTGAATTATTATAGTTTAAAGAAAAAATAGGAATTTATAATTATAATGTGAATAACTTTGCCTCTTACAAAAAAATAAGACCTGCATACACAAGCCTTATCTTTATCAATATAAAACATTCTGTTTTTTAAACTCTATTCTTTGTTAAAAATTACTCTGCATCTGCGAGTGCAATATTGAAGTTAAATGTACCCTTCCAGTTACCTGCTGTAATGGTTGGAGCCGCTACATTACCATCCTTGGAAGTATCCGCAGTAACCTCAGCACTTGTCCAGTCAACAACGTCCTGTGTTACATCAGCCTGAACATTTGCTTTCTTTGTTCCTGCTGTTGCCTGATCTATCATATAGAAGTTGATTCCTTCAATATCTGTAAGTGCATCCTGAGGAGCTACTGTTACTTTCTTGTCAGAAGAAATATCGCCATATACTCTTACTGCATAATCAGAATCCTTAGAAACCGCATCCAGTACAATAGTCTTAGGGATCACTACGGAGTAGGAAGATGCTCTTGTATACAGGACCTCTGTATCTCTTGATGTACCATCCTCTCCAACCTCTGTCTGTGAAATAGGATCATAATCTGTTGTTGCTGCGCATACAGGAAGAGCACTTCCCATCATCATTGTTCCAGCCATAACTGCTGTTAAAATTTTATTCTTATTCATTTCTATTTTTTCCTTTCTTTTCTCATTTTGAGATATTTTTTATGTTAATAGCTATTCCTGCTGAATTGCTTCACCGTGGTTAAAGAATAGCTGATGGCCATAGCCCCTGCTAACCACAACAGGCAAAAGTTGTATAATCTTTCTCATCATAAATGAGTCATTAAAAATTATTCAAAAAATATTGAACTATTATATTATTTTTAATTAAACACTCTAAGTCTATCTGTATTTCAAAAATATATCATTCTTTTTTGCACTAGCTCAATTTTTTACTATAAAAAATCCCTCTTACCATTTCTGATAAAAGGGACAAACTATACAACAAATCATTACTTTCTTTTTAATTGATTGTTCTTAAATTCATCCAATTTGTAATTTTGAATCCATCCACAGCACTCACTACCCTCTTCATCTTTCCAACATATTTGCACCCATTTTCCACGCTTATCAAGCACCTGCACCACACATCCTTCGGATAAATGCCCCATTACTCTGGATGTACAATCAGGTTTAATTCTCGGCATGACATCATTCCGATTAACAATTCGATACTGAAACATATTCCAATAGTCTGCATCTATATTCAATACATTTATGTAATAATTATTTGTTTCATAGACTGAATTATAAATTTTCGTTGACGTATCAACAAATAAGCCTTTTAAACCTGCAATAATAGATATAATTATTCCGATTCTTTCAATTATCTTCCATACATCATCTGTAGTAAGTTTCTTTTTCTCTTTTACTACTTTTATTTTAGATGAATCTTTATCTATTATTGCTTCACCTTTATTATATTCCTCTTTCACCTCAGCAACAATTGATTCCAAAATTACTTTTTGCTCTTTTGGCTCAATATTTTCTTTCTTTTCTTTTGCTATTCTAAATGAATTCTGTAGTGCTTTTGCCATCATATCATAATCATAATTAGCAAAAGGATTTGACACCTTGAGTACTCTCGTAATACTTTCTGTGTCTATTTCCGAAAAAGCGTCATATATACTTACTCCCATCTTTTGAATGGATTCAAGCTGTCTCTGTATTGATTTCACTGATGAGAAATCAAATGTCTGTATTTTTGATATTGGTTCTAGCTGTGATGCCATACTTTCTGCAATTTCTTCCCAGTTTACCCGCAATTTAGCTGTAGCACAACTTAACGAAGTAAGTGCTGCCGTCAAACCTTTATAATCTGTTTTAGGTATTACATTTTGAATATCATCCATAATATTTCCCCTTTCTGACTACGAATGAATTACTATCCCTTTGATTACAAAGATTATCATAATATTATGTCAATAGCAATAGATTCTTGCCGCCATATGTTTACACAACCAATATTTCTTAATGTTAAGAAAAGGGTATCAACTTCTAATCCAGTAATTCCAATCCCTTTTCTTATAAAATCTAATCTTACGGCTCTACGTTAGGAAACGGGTCTCGCCAATCTATGCTTTCCCCGCGCGCGGACAAAGCATGAACAGATTGCCTCACCCTTTACGCTCCGCTATCAAGGAAATTGTTCCTGCTCGCAGAAACAATTTGTCCGCAAGCGGACGACCTTGAGCAGGGCCATAAAAAATATGAGGACAGTCCACTGGACTCTCCCCCCATATTTTTTATTTGAGATGCGCTCGACCCGTTCGGGCATCTTTGATTCAGATTAAATACTCAATATAAAACAACTATTACTATTTCAAATTTATTTAATCTTTTTGTTTTCTGTTACAATATTCTTGATAGCTTATTATCTCGTTTGTTTCATACAACATCACTCTGCTCCTGCTCAAGTCAATTTTCTCATGTAGTATATCCACTTGCTCCGCGTCAAAAATGGTTTTGCTTAAATTTGCCCCGTTTAAATTTGCCCCGTTTAAATTTGCTCCGTTTAAATATGCTCCGCTTAAATTTGTTCCACTCAAATTTGTCCCTCTTAAATTTGCCCCATGTAAATCTGCTCCACTTAAATTTGCTCCTCTTAAATTTGCTTCGACTAAACCTGCTCCGCCTAATCTTGCTCCGTTTAAATTTGCTCCGTTTAAATTTGCTCCGTTTAAAAATGCCATTCTTAAATTCGCTCCGTTTAATTTTGCTTCGGTTAAATATGTTATGCTTAAAAATGCTCCTCTTAAATTTACTCCTCCTAAATTCAGTCCATTAGAATGATTATGCTGCAAGTAGTCCATTATTTTTATATCAATGTATTCCAATTTATCTTGCCACAAATGGAGCATTTCAAGCATATTGACAAATATATTATATTCCCGATGAAGGATATCTAATAGTGGTTCTTTTTGTTCCTTTATAAAATAGTAAGTCATACCATCGTGTAACATTATATTAAAAATCTCTCTTGTAACTTCTGATAAATCATATTCTTTCATGCTGTCAAACTTATATTTTATAA
Organism: uncultured Lachnospiraceae bacterium; assembly: GCA_910586095.1. GTDB lineage: Bacteria > Bacillota > Clostridia > Lachnospirales > Lachnospiraceae > COE1. Next base: position 44,503 of record CAJUHQ010000004.1, read on the forward strand.
ACTCAAGCATCTGCTCGGATAACTCTCCATATTTTAATAGTTCTCCTAATTTCCCTGCAATTTTTTCTTTAGACTTCAATTTATATATAGATTCATAAAAGTATATAGCAACAAAATACTCATATATAGAACGATGCACAAACTGTAGCTCATCTGTTCCTTTTCCTTCACAATGTCTTAATTGGAAAAAATTCCCGATTAAAGTATCACTTTTTATAGCCACATCTTTTTGGTCCGATTCTTCCATCTCATTTTCGCAAATCTCTTCAAATTTTTCTTGTGAAATAATTGCTTTATCTGCATTATTTTCAAACATCCAAAAAGCAATTCTTTGAGAAATATGATGTATATGTTTTTTGATTTCAGGGTCATTAATCCTGTGTTCTACGTCATAACCCCTGTCATATATGCCTCCTCCTTTTAATAAAAAAATCTGATCATATATATCAACGATAGAATTACTTCTTTCAATATCAACTTCTAATGCCAATACCATATACAGTATAAGAGGAATCCCCATTATATCTTTCTTTTCAATAATTTTGTCAATCTCAATCTCCGAATTTTTATTAATTCTTGCCGAATCTTTGTTCATAATTACTTCTTCATAAGTTTCACAAAAACTTCTTATCTGTGTTTCATCCCATGCCTGTAATGTAATATACTCAATTTCTTTTAACGTTTCCTTATCTACATAATTTTCTCTACATGTTACAATAAGCGAAAATTTCCTCAAATAATTCTTCTTTTCTAATTCTTGATTCAATTTATGTAAAATTTTTTCCCTATTCTCCTTCACAGATATCTCATCAAAACCATCAAGAATTAATGTCTTTCCCTCTAACATATTGTACTCTAAGTCAATAGTTGCAAATATCTCGTCTAATATATTATCATCCTGCCAATTAACACCCCCTAAATCAGAAGCAAACTGATACACAAGAATATCCTCTTCCTTTTCTACTATGTTAGCCATCATCCATGTAATCAGTGTACTTTTCCCTATACCTGGCTGTCCTAAAATCAGTAGCATTTTCTTTTTATCACTATTTATGTATTTCAACAAATAATTTTTCAATCTATCTGATGATTTGGTATTGAATCCCCATATATAATGTGGCAAACATTCTTCTTTATATATCTCCCTCAACTTTATATTTATACCAGCATTTTCATCTTCTTCGTCAAAATCATTCAAGAATACATTTTCATCCCATTTATCAGCATATTCCCTTGCTCTATTTTTTATAGGGATTTCGTAATCCTTTGCCTCATTGTTCACTATTGCATTTATCTTTTTATCTATACTATCTATACCTTCTATCACATAATCTAATTTCTCATGTGTCTTTTCATCATTTCTATTGCTCACATCAAAACCTTCACGCACAGCTTCAAATGTTTGTCCTCCCTGAAGCAAAATAATTTCCTTATATAAAATATCATTTTTATCCATACAAATTTCATGGTACAGTATTTTCAAAAAATCATCACATGTTTCAATAGTAACCTGTGCCGCAATAATCTGTAAACCTGCCCTTACATTTTCCTTATAGTCATCTCCACCATTCTTGAATTGCTTTAATATACTTTCCGCAGCGTCATATACCTGCTCTTTCTTCTTATATTTGTTGTATGGAAATTCATTCAAAGCATTTACTATTACCTGATATATTCTGGTTTCCATACTCTGACCGTCAGTTTTCCTATTTTTATTTGCTTCTATAATTTTTTCTTTTCCTATATCTATACAATATTCAGCAACCTTTAAGCCAAAACTTTTAAGTATATCTAATTCTGCCATCATTTGTACAACTCCCCTCATCAATATATTTGCTTTCATTGTACTATCTTTTCAGTCACTTTCCAACCACTCCATGAAAAAGGAACTGAAAATCTCCAGTTCCCATTTTCTCACTTAATATGCTTATTAAACTTAAACCCAACCTTACGCAAATCTCTCTCCTGCTCTTCTGTCAAACTCCCATCCGCATACTGCCTGATCACCTCACTCACCTTCTCCCCAAGCGCATAGTTTTTATATCTATAACTTCTCCCGATCACAAACGGCTTCTCCGTTTTCCTGATGCACTCCCGAAGAAGCCCCACAAACCAATCCCATTCCGCATTCTTAATGTCTTCCCAGAACATCCCAATCTCTTCCAGCATATCGATTCTCTCTTCACTGATCCCATACTGCGAAAGTCCAAGGTATCTGTCCCTCTGCTCCTCAATCCATTTGCCGAGTGCAAACCCATCAGACGTAACATATTTCTTTGGAACAAACAAATGCCCGTTTGTCTCAAAATACTGCTTGGCATAGCTGTACCCCTGATTCCATCCAGTCACTTGCTTTGGCTTGATCCACTGCATCCCCATTCCTTCCAGTCGTGCGATCTGGTAGGATGAAAGCTCTCCCCTCTTGTACATCTTTTTCTGATAATGCACCCACTGGAACATGCTCACCCCATCACAGAACAAGGTTGTATTCGGCATAGACAAGGTTCCATGCTCTTTGTAATACGCTTCCACTTCATCTGCCCTGCCAAGCCATATGCACAGGTCTTTCTGCGGAGAATCCGTAAGCTGCATCCTTATCTTTAGCAGAAACCTTATCTCTTCTTCTGCCAACAGATTCTGGTCATATGTTTCCTTTAGTCCTGCCCATATCCTGCCGAGCGGATAACCGCCCGCTGATACGTATTCCTCTGGGATATGCAGGAATTTCTTCTGCTCCAGATATCCCGCATCCATTATGTAATACATGATTTCAAGGAGAAATTTCTCCCTGTCCTTCGGATCTTTTATATTAAACTGCATATGCAATCTACCCTCCCTTCTCTTTTGATATGGAGGCAGCCACCTTAAATGCAACTGCCTGTTCACTTATTTCAATTTGTGACATATTATGTCATAATATTTTATTCTGTTTTATATTCTGTAGTTTCTGTTTTATAAGATGTCATAAAATAACATATTATTTTAATCAAAGCAGCAGTTTTTCTGCCCTGCTCTTAAATTCATTCATATTCTGCGGCGTAAATTCGATAATGTTACTCTTGATCCCTTTTTCTTTCCGAATGTTTGGATTCTCCGAATCAATGGCAAGCCTGTTGATCTGCGTGAACAGTTCTTCGATTTTCTTATCTTTCTCTTTAATGATACAGTTAAGCTTGTCTAATTTATTTTCATAATCTTTCTGCATCACCTTGACTGTCTTCGCCGCATCCTGATACCTGCTCATATCCTGCACCATCTCGATCAGCGTCTGTATCTGCACCGCCAGTTTCTCTTCATTGCCCTTGCAGGAAGTCAGTATCTGCTCCGCTGACGGGAGCGAGATACCTGTGCGTGCAGTCTCTACCTTCTGTATCTCCCTGTTGATCCTGTCTATTTCCTCTTTCATATTGTAAGTCCAGACATGTCTTTTGATCCCTGTGGCTGCCTCCAGTTCAAACAGCCTTATCGTCTGGTCGGGATGTTCTTTTGTGTACTGCAGCAGTATCTCCAATAACTGCTCTTTTGTATAGCCTGCGGGCCTGCCGCCTTTATTGTTTTTCATCTATTTTCCTCCTTATATTGGTATGAATCTAACACTATCTTCTGATTTAATAAAACACTAAGCTGTAAAGCATTCTGCTGTAATTCTGCATCGTCTCTTAGGTCTATCTGCCCGATCAGGCTCTGCAGTGACTTTTTGACAAACGCCATATTCCTGTCATTTTCTTCTTTATAGTAGGTAAGCAGGTCTTCCGACACGTTTTCTGGAAAGAAATATTTACAGAAAAGACAGGATTTATGGTTGCATTCATAAGGGATATTCTTGGAACTGCATCTTCCCTGCCCCTTTGCAACTTTGGGCAGGGCAAAATAATCAGCTCCCAAAAGTTCCTTCTCGATAACCTTTTCTCCCATATTGACATCATTGGAAAGCCTTTTCAACAGGTTATTTCCCTTCATAAACTGGTTTAAGATGTAACTCTTTGCCGTAGTGATTGTTTCCAGATGTGAATAATATCCCACCTGTGCATCGAGCGTGTGATGCCCTGCGATCTGTGCTATGTATATGGGGTTTACTCCCTGCAGCATCATATTCATGATCGCCAGATGCCTTGTATCGCCATAATAGATATAAGGAAGCTCCCTGTCTTTAGTCATACGGCTTCTGACCATTTTATAGTGGTACTGCCCTTCCACAACTTCCTTCTGGAAGGCATGGTAATAGATATTCATTTTTTCAGTGATGAATTTCTGTCTTGTATTTAAGACTTTATTTCTGTAAATCATGTCACAGGTCGGCGGCGAGATCAGATAGATGCAGTCATCAATCCCGTTACAATAATCCACATAGTCACGGATCAGGAAGTATAGTTCCTCATTGATCTCAAAATCCGTGACAATATCGCTTACCGCTAACTTTTTGCCAAGTTCTGTCTTTAATCTTTCAATCTTAAAGAAGTACCTTCCATTTCTTTCATAAATGCAGTCCCTCTTTAAATTGTAAAACTCGACAGGCCTTGTGGGGATGGCTGTCGTAAGTTTCCACCATAAGATGACAGGGAACAGTCTGTATCTATCCTCTGAATCCTTTATCTTCTCCCAATAGTCGTTTATGATATAGTCAAAGATAAGGACGCCCTGAAAATCTGGAAGCTCCCTGTAATTGTTCTCTGCTTTCTTGATATTTTTTACCAGATCATAATACAGCCCTGCATGGTCAAGATTGGAAAACTCCAGAAATTCTTTTATTGCAATCGCCTCCCGTTTTTTGTTTCCATTCCATGTTCCTATAAGCATCTGATAATCCTTCACATGATCAGGGTTAACGAAATCTGTATCTTCCATAAAGTGCTTTATATGCAGCAGCCTTTTTGTCACAGTGAGCAGCCTGCATTTCTGCACATACAGCTTTACCAGCAGATAATTCTTTACTGCTTTCTCCATCTGAGGATGCGCTTCCAAAAAGGAGAAAGATAGTCTCCTTGTCGGACTGTCTTTATCTTCAAAGCATATCCAGAGGTCATCATCATAGGAATCGTTGAGAAATGCTCCTGTTCTTTTCAGTTCATGAAACATCTCTATATAGGTTTCCTCATCCACATTGTTCATCTTATATTTGATGACCAGATATGACGACCTGTTCTCCCCGACATACGCCCTAACAGTCATCCCCTGTTTCTTTACATTGCTTCTATTTTCTATCATTCTGTATCTCCTCCAAAAATATCATGTTAGGTGTCTCTTTCTTGATCAGTTCGTTTATCTCTTTATAGTCAATATAAGTCTCTATGTATTCATACCCAAATCTGTCTATGGCTTCTTTTAAAACCATGATCAGCTTCCCGATCTGATAGGTAAGATTGATTCTGTCAATCACATCTTCCGCATTTGTTCTCCCAAACTCTGTCAAAAGTCTTTTCAGTTCATCCCCTGCCATTGCCAGCGAAAAGGTTGTGGGGATGGAATATTTGCACAGCATACATTTATCCTCTGTTGGATAGGGGCACCTGCCGTTCATCAGGCAGGAGACATCCTCAGTCCTGCTCATCAGTTTTCCAGAAAAAAGGAGTTCCGTTTTCTCCTTTATCTCATCCTCCTGCCACGAATAGATCTCGTTAAGCAGCATTTCCCTTTCTTTTATGGTGCCATACAATGCCCCTGAAATGCTTTCCACGTTCCTTGCAGGAAGCGCTTCTTTCATCTGGACGATCAGCCCTGTATTTTCTTTAAATGTCCGCTGCTTGTTATCAGCCAAGTCGAGCAGCCTGTCATACAGCCATCCGAAAAATCCCCTGTCTATGCTCTGTTTCCCCATACATACAGATTCATTCTCATTGTAAGTAGAGCGCAGATATACCTTTGTGATATTGGCATTTCCCATTTTGGAAGTCTTATGCGAGCGCATATAGGAAGTGAGTGTTCCTGCTTTTCCAGATAATCCAGCCATCCCACCCGCTGTTTCATTGAACATGGAGAGAAGTGTCCTGTTCGCTTTCATACTTAGGAAGTCCGTTTCCAGTCCAAACAGTTCCGTCATTTTCTTGGTATCCGCATAGAATCTTTCAAACAGCACAGCCTGTCCCTTTTTTCTTCTCCACTGTTCGCAGATAATCAAGGCTATTGCCGTTGGAAGAAGTGCTGCCTGCGGGATATTGAAATGTTTCTTTGCACCTGTCTTCTGTGTATGGTACTGTTCCGCTGCCAGTTTCACTTGGTTTATGACCTGCTGTGCATCTGCTATGGAAAAAGCATTCTCTTCAAACCACTCCAAAGTATATTCAGAAACATCGATCAGGTTTTCCAATGCGGGGATATGCAGCACATCCGACTTTCTCCATGCGAGCGACATATGGAGCAGGGCATACAGCCACGACCTTGCATAAAAACAGTCTGCAAAGGCTTTTTCTATATGCCTGTCAATATCAAAGAACACAGCCGCAAAGGAAGCCCATTCTTCGGTGGTATAAAAGTCTGCTTCCCCTCTTACCGTTTCCCTCCTGAGCATACTCATCTCCAGAGTAAACTTAAGCTGCTCAGGCTTTTGGTTATAGATATATGTTAAAAACCAGACCGCATACTGTCTTGCAGCAGTAGTAAAGCTGTTATCCCTGATCAGTTCAACCAGTTCTTCATCGGAATACTCCGCTATCTCCTTATCCATTAAAGAAAGCATTGTCTTTAAAGCCTTAAAATGGTTTGCCATATGCCTTTTCAGATTTTTTCTTTTATTGATAAGATACCTCGTATATCCAGCGTACCGTCTGATCGTATCTGGAAATCTTTCCTGATAGTCCTTGGGAAGTGTCTTTACCAGAAGGTCATATTTTTCTTGTACCTGTTTTTCATGGAGGGCGTTATACTGCAACATCAAAAAATCTACAAACTTTTCACATTCTGCCTGTGCATCCTGCCCTTCACCAAAACAGTCCTGCCCGCCCTGATAGACCCTGTATTCTTCCAGTTTCTTTTCTAACACAGCATCTGCTGCACCCAGTCTCTTTTTATACTTTTCTTTGTATCTGTGCCTGATCTCCGTAAATGTCGGCTTCTGCATATCAACCAATCTCCTCCTTATAAAGCTCATTCAATATATGGAGGGCATTCTCATCCATCTGTTTCCTATCCGTAAGATAACTGAGCGCTGATGATAAGTTCTTATCACCTCTCCACGCCGCGATCTCCATGATATTATCTGTCCCCTGTGCGATGAGATTGCTGAATATCCCCCTGCATAAGTGGGTGGACCATTTATAGGTGCTCAGATATACCGCATAGCTTTTTGCATCGAAATTGTCAGAATTTCTGAGTCTTTCTATGAATCTCTCTTTCAGGATGGAAAACCTCTTATAATAGACTGCATCTGTCATCGCCCTTCCGTCTGCATCCACAAACACAGCGGAACACCCTTCTTTTTTATATCTCTCCTTATGCTTATCAAACAGTTCCCACAGCAGGCTGTCATAAGCTGGCAGTACTGTCTGTATCCTGTTCTTCTTGCAGTGCGCGAGAAACGCGGTGGATACATCTTCCCTTAAATCTTTGTCTTTTAGGGTAAGCTGCATGGACTTCTTATCTCCCACAGTCGTTATCGAGATATTTTTATATTCAAGGGAAATAACTTCTGATTTCCGAAGTCCCCCAAAGCACTGTAGGAACACGCCTAATGCAATGTCTGGCACTTCATCCATTGCTGTCTTTATAAATGTGTAGAGATATTCTGGTTCAATGTTGTGGATCAGCTCCGCATCCTTTCTCTCCCCTTCAATGAATCTGCCTGTAAATGGGTTTTCCAGTACCCTGTGTCCCTCTTGATCGGTGGAATATTCTAATTCTTCTTTTGGGACAGCTTTCAGTGCTTCTTTTTTATCGAGAAAAGCATAAAACCTCGTTAAGTAGTGGGCATACTCGCTCTGTGTCTTCTTTTGTGCCGTTTCCGTGATGGAATTTAAATAATCTATCCCATCCTGGATCGTCAGGGTATCTATGGTCCTGTTCTTGTGAAAAATGGCATAATTTAAAAATCTTGTTATGATGTCTGCTGCAAGAGAAACTGTGACTGGCTTCCTGCCTGCAAATTCATTTAAGAAATCTGAGAATGGGGAGATCAGATATTCCCCTGTTTCTGTATTGCAGAGCGCTACATAAATCCTCTGGATATTATGTACTGTTCCGTTTTCCGTCTGGAACTTATCTTTTATGATTATCTTTTTCCATTTCATGTTATCCATTCGATTCATCCTCCCTTCTTTTGGACTGCATCTTTGAAATGTGTTATAAAACATTGAATTATACATAAAGTGATAGCAATTAAAACCAAATAAGAAAAATAAATATATGTATTTTATTTATTGAATCATAATAACGGATGCTATCTGTTTTTTTATTTATTTTAAACATTTAGAAAACCTTATTTTATCAGTGGTTCAAAGATTTTTTAGTTTTCTGCATAATTATCTTCATCTGAATGGTTTTATTCAGATGATTTATAATTCTTTGTTCATTTCTGATTTTAATAGAATTATGTCATTTGGAATCCCATCTGATATTAATATAGATTTTATCATTGAAATATATTTCTAACTTTTGCACTATACATTTGATATAGAATTTTTAATACTCCCTAAAACAAGACATAAAGAAAACATAACTTAAACGTACAATTTGACATTTACATCCTGTTCGTAAACCAAAGCTGATGTATAATTTGCTCCATTCTCATGCCCCTTTAAAATTCGAGGCAGAAGATTTTATGCTTACGAATTCTCGAAGGTAACATATTAAAAAACAAAACCATATAAAAGTCTTTTATATGGTTTTGCTTTTACCTAAATAATTATGAAATTTAATTTTAAAGGAATTCAATTATTGCTTTTCTCAGTCGGAAGACTTTTGAGAGACTGTAAATATGTACGTAGCTCATCCAAAATTTCATCATTAAGCGCTAAAATATTCTCAGTATATTTTTTTACAGCCATTTCATCTACTTGCACATTAAACCGTTTTCCCTTATAATACTCATATAGTTCTTTGCAAGCAACATCTAACTCAGCAAATTTTTCATAATGTCTCTTTTGATAAAATGGAGCTTTACCTATAAATAAACTTTCAAAACTACATTCACTCTTCTCCCATTTTTCTTTTTGCAAATTATTTTTCTCTTCCTGTTTTCCATAGTCATAAGCTGGAGCATTATCTAAATTTTTCAAATGCAAAGTCGCTTCTATGTATTCCTGCAACGCTGCCCAAATATTAAGATAATTCTCAAATTCAGTATTATACTGACTTTCCCAAATATGCCTCTTGAAATTTAAATCAGATTCAATAATTTTATTCTGACGTTCTAATATGCTATTATAATTTGCCAAATTTCGCTCATTATAAGAAGAAATTGCTCCGTCTATGATTCGTTTAGTTATCCATTTACAAGCCGCAACTATTGTAACCGCTGTAACCCCGCCCGATGTAAGAACAGATAAAATAGTATCCATTAATTTTACTTCCCCCTAAAATGCATCTCCTAATATTTTTCTTCCATTCGTCCGATCTATTTCTAAATCAAATTCTTCATAATTACATCTCTTAATGCTAGCAATACATGCCTCATAGCAATTAACAAGAAACTTCGTATCATCAGAAATAGCAGTACAGCGTTCCTCAATGTTTTCTATTCCAAACATCATAATATAGCTTTCAATATCCTTTATCACTTTTATATTCATCGCAATTTTAAGATATTTTCTTAATTCATCAGCACGGAGTTTTATAGTTTCATATTGTCTATCTCTCTTGCCAATACACTTAATTCCATTAATATTACCATCTGAAATAATTATATAGCTTTTCTCCCCTTCTATTTTACATTGTTGCAACAAACAAGAGGATTCTTTCTCTCTACTTTCTACTAACTTCGTAATATTTATTCCATGCAGATTCCTTAACGAACTATTATCAATTTTATAGAATACATACATCCTAAAAGCATCGAGATAATTAATCTGTGAATGCACAATTCTTTCACAATGATACATCGCTCGAAAACTTCCATCTTCATAATATTTCCTATGCGCAAACTTGCTCTTTAGGAAATTCTCATTTACATAATCTGAAATATTTGATAGAACCTCTTCGTTAAAACACATTAAACGTTTGCAGCAACCTGTAATTTCGCTTTTACCAATATCTAAATAATTATTCAGTGTAGAAAGATTTAGTATATCCGTAATTTCCCAAATAAACAAGGACGGCATATCAGTAATATTAGTTCTTGCTACAAAATATTCAAAATGTGTTAATACTTTTTCAATATATGTTTCACCTGCTAGTGTAATTCTTATTTTTCCAAATTCAATTCCTTCGTATTGTCCTGTTTTAACTGCCTGTATTTGCTTTAAAATAGATTCTTTTGATACATGATGCAATAAATCAAAAGTAATTAAATGATTCCAATTATTTCTCTTTCGGAATTCGTACATTTCCCATAAAGCCTTTACAATTTCGTTCTCATCATCACAAATTTTTAGCATATCCCTAGCTAATATTTCAATAGATATAAATTCCCATTCTCTACTTTTCTGTTCTGTTACTTTATTATATGAATTTTGCAAATACAATAGAATAAGTCGCGATAAATTTATTGCATATCTTTTGTTTCCTTTGTCTTTTCCGTAATCTGTTCGCTTTAAGGTAGTAAAAAAGCCCTCCTCATTTAATAAATCAAAAATATTTCTAAACAAAATACATCTAGAAGCATATCTAGGCCATTTATACTTATTGTTAATATTGCATAAATTTATATATGTATCGTAAATCTCATCTTTATCAACATTAATATCTGATAAAATTTCAAATTCCTTTCTAAAATTATTATTAAACAAAGTAAACATCGTGTCTGTCACATAATCATCGTTTAATATTTTTTCTATACGATGTATACCTTCTAATAGTTTTTCACAATTTTCATTAAATTTTTCAGGATAATTATCTCTTAATTTTTCAAGATATTGTGCCTTTTTATGTATAACATGATCTATTCGGCAATTAAAAGTCATTGATTTTTTGGGTATATATAAACTTACCTTTTGACTATTCATATGCTCATTAAAAACAGCTTTTGTTGTATCTCTCATAACAAAAATACAGACATACTCTTTCGTCGGATTACATATAGTATTATTATCTACTTTTATTTCCATAAAAAGAGTTTCCGCATTATTTCTAAATATGCCAACTTCTGTCACCAAATTTTGCAATCCAATTGATTCATAAAGAGTATCTAAATTTTCAAACACAAAATAGCAGACTTTACTTAAATTATTTATACGCTTATTACATATATCCCAAATGAGCATAAATAACAGTAACTCTGAAATTTGATAATTTTCGGTCATAAAATTTTTTATATCATAAAGCATATAATGATCAATTTCTTTCCTGTCATTTTTATCAACCAATTGTATAACGTATTTAAATTTATCAAACATATATATAAAATTATTTTTTATATCATTTTCTGCCATGCATCGTAAATTTGCCTCTGTAGTAAAAATTTCGCAAATTTTACGTATAATTATAGCATGATTTTCGTATACATCTTTATTTAATTCACAAAATATATTTCCAACAATCGTTGCTAAAAGTTCGTCCCCGCTTCTAATATACTTATCAAATTCAAGAACTACATGACGATTCTTTTCTTTATTCATCCAATAATTTATGAATGTAGTTTTACCACACCCTTCATATC